>CAZRDD010000759.1:0-2290 GCA_964598675.1 uncultured Parafilimonas sp. | reverse complement strand
TGGTTACAATTGAATTTAATGCAGCCAGCGTAAATAAGTACGAGGCACAAATCATAAATTCATTGGGACAAATATTAACTTCAAAATCAGCAGTTACGGTAAAAGGCACCAATATCGTTTCATTTGATTTAACAGGATATGCCTCTGGATTGTATTATGTGAAAATTACAGATACAGAGCATGGAACCAGGACAATGAAACTGGTGAAGGGGAAATAGTTGCTATAATATGAAAAACCAATAGGCTGCTTCAAATATTTGAAGCAGCCTATTTTATATTTAGAAGCAGATTGGCGCTGTGTGTGCTACAATTTTAAATTTTATTTGCCTTTATAAATTTTTTTATCAGCTGCTTATAGTAAAACTTATGAAGCAGTTTATTTTATTTGTAAAGGCAAAATTAGTGTGGCGATAAGGCATTTATCGTATTACTAATACTGTTTGTGAACTACCGGTTTATTTGTTAAGGCTTAAATTGGTTTATAAAGTTATCGCGGTAAATACGGCCAATGGGTATGGTATATTTACCTGCCTGCAGTTCAGCATCAGTAAAAGTTGTAATGGCATTCATATTTATGATGAAAGACCGGTGTACGCGAATTAACTGGCGGTAGTTTATTTTATCTTCCAGTTGCTGAAGCGACATACGCAACCTGTAATTTTTATCCGGTGTAACAATTTGTATGTAGTTGTTAGCAGCCTCAACAAATAAAATATCTGCCAGCTTTACTTTTACAAAATGATAGCTTTGTTTAATAAAGATGTGATCGTTTAGCTGAAGTATTTGCTCCTTTTCTGCCTCTGGAATATTATCAGAAGCTTCTTTTTCTTTTGCTTCTTCAACACTCGCCTTTGTAACTGTGTGCATCAGGGAAAAATTGCTTAAGGCAAGCTCAATGGAAATATGCAAATTTTGTATGCTGTACGGTTTGGTTAAATAGGCAGAAGGGCGTGTATGCTTCATACGGCTAACGGTGTCCGCATCACTTAACGCTGTAAGGTATATCACCGGGCATTGCTTTATAGCCATCAGTTTTTCTACCAGTGCAATACCGTCTGTGTCTCCTATAATATTAATATCTGCCAGTACAATATCAACTTCGCTGCCAGTGTAAATTACCAACGCCTCGGCAGCGCTATCTGCTATTCCGGTAATAAAATACCCCTCATTGGTTAGCGATGCGGCAAGCCCCATTGCAACAATGGCCTCATCTTCCACAATCAAAATATTAATTTTATCTTCTTTCATAGTTTATTGCTAATGCTTTGGTATAATAAATGTAAAACTTGTGCCATTGTCAACTTCCGTTTTTTGTTGCGCCCGCAACTGCTTACTAAGTGCTTTTACCAACTGCCCCCCGAAGGAATTGTTGTTGCTGCTTTGCCATTGTTCAGGTACAATACCTATTCCGTTGTCTTTTACAACCAGTGTTATGCCATTGTTGTTATTTTCAAAGTGTATAAAAAGCCTGGCGTGTTTGGTATTATCAAACGCATACTTAAATGCATTGGTAACCAACTCGTTAAGTATAAGGCCAAGGGGCAAGGCATTGTCAATATCAATCCACTCACCAGCTACCTCCAGTGTTAAAGTAAAATTAGCTGTGCTGTAACCGTACGAAACAGCCAGAAAGCCGCACAAGTCTTTAATGTATTCACCCATGTTTATGTGGGTTATATCATCTGTTTTGTACAAACGCTGGTGTATAAGCGCCATAGCCTGCACGCGTTGCTGGCTTTTTTGCATAGCGCTTATAGCTTCTTCATCGGTAAGCTTTAATGTTTGCAGGTTAAGCAAGTCTGTTACTATTTGCAGGTTGTTTTTAACACGGTGGTGCAGTTCTTTCATCATTACAGAAAGCGCATTACTTTGTTTAGCCAATTCATCGCGCTGAATACTAATAGTTTGGTTAAGCCTTTTGGTTTTGCGCATGTTTACATAAATACCCCATGCAATAAGCAGCAAAGCCAGCAAGCCCCCACATAAAATAAAGTTAAGCCTTCTGTTGTAGATGATTTGGCCAGATTGATAGGTGATTTGCTTGTCCTTTATATCTGTTTCGTACTTCTCCTGCATATCCTTCAATTGCGCAGATTGATTTTTATTGAATATGCTGTCTCTGATTGCATATAGTTTTTCTGAGTACACAAAAGCCTTCTCAAAATTGCGTTGCTTTTCGTATGTTTTTTTTAAGCAATCATACATATCAAGGCGTATGGCAGGCATATCAGCATTATACGACAGGTTTATTGCGTCAAACGCAGTGTTTATGCTTAAAGCATACTTGCCC
>CAZRDD010000758.1:0-2295 GCA_964598675.1 uncultured Parafilimonas sp. | reverse complement strand
CTTGCCCAACCCGATGCGCCCCCTTACACCAACAGTACGCTTGGCAACCCTTTTTTTAATGCCTTAAACCTGCTAAACCTGCCTGCGGTTAACAGTATTACCATAAACGAAATAACCACCCGCCCGGCGCGTGTTGCCCAGCTGGTTGAAAAATACAATCCTTTTATTGAAAGTATGGAAGGCGCTGCCCTGCATTATGTGTGCAACACACTACAACTGCCTTTTATACAAATAAGGGCCGTGAGCAATTATATTGGTGAGCGGGATAAGGCAAAGTGGAATTTTAAGGATTCCATCGGTAACCTTAACCAAACGCTGCTGGCGTATATTGATGCCCTGCAGGCCAGCGGCATAAAGCTGTAAACCGGCTGCCCTTGCTGTGGCAGATGGCTTTTTTTGATGACCTTAATTTGAACCTTTTTTTATGAAGATAACACTTGGTTTTTCCCCCTGCCCTAACGATACTTTTATATTTGATGCGTTGGTTAACCACAAAATTGATACGGAGGGCCTTGAATTTGATGTGGTGCTGGAAGATGTGCAAACCCTTAACAAATGGGCTATTGAGGGCAAGCTGGATTTTTCTAAAATAAGCTATGGCGTACTGCCGCTGGTGCTGCAAAATTATATTGTGCTTAACAGTGGCGGCGCATTGGGCAAAGGCGTTGGCCCCCTGCTTATTACCAACAACAAAAACATTGGCAGCCTTGAGGCAGATTCTTTATTAACCAACACCATTGTTGCCGTGCCCGGTGTTAACACCACGGCGCACATGCTGTTTTCGCTGGCTTTTCCGCAGGCTAAAAACAAGGTGTTTAAAGTGTTTAACCAAATTGAAGATTTTGTGCAGCAAAGCCCTGCCGAAAATACCGAAGAAGTTAGGCTTGGGGTGATTATACACGAAAACCGTTTTACCTACCACCTTAAAGGGCTGCACAAGTTAAAAGACCTGGGCGAGTACTGGGAGGAAACCACCGGGCTGCCCATACCCCTGGGCGGTATTATTGCCAAACGCAGCCTTGACGGAGCATTGATAAAACAGGTAGACAGGCTTATTGCCAAAAGCGTGGAATACGCCTACGCCCACCACCACACCCAACTGGCGGACTATGTTAAACAGCACAGCCAGGAAATGAGCGAGGAGGTAATGCGCCAGCACATTAACCTTTATGTAAACAACTACTCCATTGGCCTGGGCGAAAGCGGCAGGCATGCAGTGCTTAAACTGCTGGAAGTGTACAGCGCGTTAAACAATACGCAGCCATTTTTGGCAGATAATATTTTTGTGTGAGAGGGGAGTAGTCCATGGTCCATAGTCCATGGTCCATAGGAAGAAAGCGGTTGAGGTTGATGATGTGCTTTATTTATCTGAGCATTGAATATTGAATATTAAAATAGCAGAAATCCCAACAATATTCATCATGGGTCACTCATTCGCTGTTCTTACACTTGAGCATTGATTGTTGAGCATTGAATATTGAATATTAAAATAGCAGAAATCCCAACAATATTCATCATGGGTCACTCATTCGCTGTTCTTACACTTGAGCATTGATTGTAGAGCATTGATTATTGAATATTAAAATCGCAGAAATCCCCGCAATATTCATTATGGGGCACTCATTCGCTGTTCTTACACTTGAGTATTGATTGTAGAGCATTGATTATTGAATATTACAATAGCAGAAATTCTGTAAATCTCAATTACCCGGCCCAATCAATGCTAATGGTACCTTTTGTGTATACTACGCCAGTTTCCCCTCGGCTATTTCGTGGCTCAGGTTTTTTAAATGGGCTTCAATAAGGTGATAGTCCTTATCAACATCACCCAGTAATTGCTTGTAAACATCCAGCAATACATCGGCGGCTATTAACAATTGCAGTTTGGGCGAACGCAGGGCGGATAAAGTAGATTTAAGGTCGGAAACAAGATGTTTTGCTATAAAGTTTTCAAAATCAGTTCTTGTTACCTGGTTCAGTTGCAGCGCATCATCCAAATTGTAATCGCCATCCAGTATGCTTAGCTTAATTACCATGCATTTGCGTTCCATATCGGTTAAATAACCGGGGCGAATTTCATTGGCAATATTGGCGCGTTTCGTATGCATTTTTTTGGGGGCTTGTCAACACTATAAAGTTACACCAATGTTTAGCATACATGCAAATCTTATATATTAAATTAGCGTGTATTTTTAAATTTTAAGGTTTTGCAAAAGGTTTAAGCCTAGGTTTTTTAAAAGGCCGTTTTGGTAATTTAAGTTTTACATTAGCACTACGTATGAAAATCCTTTCTTC
>CAZRDD010000757.1:0-2297 GCA_964598675.1 uncultured Parafilimonas sp. | reverse complement strand
GGCAAATAAATATATCATTTCAAACCAAAGTTAGATGCTATTTTATCAATTATCCCAAAACAGCGTTTTTAAAATAGGGTTTAGTAAAAAGGGTTTTTCATAGGTAGTTTTATGTTTCCGTAATTATTGGTTGATAATTAATATTGTCAGTAATCCTTTTACACCGGATGCTAAAATACTGGTTTTGCCTGTTCGTTGCCATCATCACAAGCAATCTCATTTAAACAGTTATATCTCACACTGCCCCCTTTAACCCTACGAATTTAATTTACCTAACCAATACTGGCAATACCACTTCAGGGTAATACTTTATAATATATTTTAATATAATAATTATTGTAATATGAAAAATATTAAATATTAATAACTTAATATAAATTTTATCGTCCAAGATATTTATTTACAGCCTCCATTCTATTTTTTACCTGCATTTTACGATAGATATTAGCAAGGTGTTTTTTTACTGTCTCTTTTTGTATACCTAGCAGTTCGGCTATTTCTTTTCCTAACAGGCCTTTTGATAGCAGGCGCAATATTTCCTTCTCGCGCATACTTAGTTCCCCGTTTTCAGTTAGCGGGGGTGCGGCATGAAAATACGAAAGAACCTTACGGGCAATAAAGGCACTCATTGGTGCCCCACCCCTTATAAGCTCCTCAATCGCACCCGCAATTTCTGCAAGGCTTGCGCTTTTAAGTATATATCCATCTGCACCTGCGCGCAGGGCTTCAAAAACGGCATTATTGTCATCCTGTACGGAGCATACCAGAAATTTTAGGGCGGGGCAACTAACCGATAACCTGCTTATAAGTGTTATGCCATCCATCTCGGCTAAATGCAGGTCTACAATGGCTATATCCACAAGTCTTTCTTCAATGCCTGTAAGTGCATCTTCGGCAGTTGCATAGGTATCAGTAACAGCCATATCGGGCAATGTATTTAAATACAGCGCAATTGCCTGCCTGTATTCAGCGTTGTCTTCTACAATAGCAATAGTCTTCATAATTTATTTGTAATTGCGCTAAGGGGTATTTTTATAGAAATTTTGGTGCCTGCAACACTGGTTATGTTATACTGGGCGTTAAGTGCTATTGCCCTGTTGCGCATATTTTTTAAACCATATCTGCCGGGGGGAGATGTTTGCAGCGAAAACCCTACACCATTATCACTAATTTCTATGTTAAGTTCGTTTGCTGCTATCCAAATTTTTACACTGGCATAAGTAGCCCTGGAGTGCTTTTTTATATTGTAAACGGCCTCTTTAACTATAAGGTATATGTTACGGCGTTTTTCGCCACTTATGTTTATTTCTGGCAGGGTAGGGTCAATGTCAAACGTTAGGGCTATATCTGTCTTGTTAAAAATATCAGCAGCTATCTTATGTATATAATATACCAGGTTTTCAAGGTTATCATTACTCGTATCCAGGCTCCATATAACTTCTCTTATCTTTTCAGTAAGGTCTGTCATATTACGGTCAATTTTATCCATATCTTTTTTTACTTCATCCTTGGCAAATTTATGCCCCAACAGGGCCAACTGCAATTTAACGGAAGATAGCCCGGCACCAATATCATCGTGAATTTCAGCGCTAATGCGCTCACGCTCTTTTTCTACAGCCATTTTACTTTCGTAAATACTCTTTTGTATCCTTATTTTATTAATGTAATAAAAGCGAAAGCCAGCAAAAAATAGTGCTGCAACCAGTATTGATATAAGTAACTTGAATGTAATAGTTTGCCAGTAGGCGGGTACTACGTTTATGTATATTTTTTTTATGTTGCTGCTTATAAACCCGTCATTGGAAGTTGCCCTTATTTCAAGTGTATAATGGCCGGGTGCAAGGTTCATCAAGGTTAGATCGTTTTTATACTTTAGATCTATCCAATTGGAATTGAAGCCCACCACCCTGTAGCTGTATTGATGTTTAGTATTTTTAATAAAGTCTGAAGCATTATAATTAAGCTCTACAATGTTCTCGTTGAATTTTATTGAAAATGCAGAATCTTCAACCTCCACATACCGTAACCTGCCATTGGCTGAATGTACTGTAATACGGTTAATTACAATGTTACAGTTTGTTTTGTTGAAAGAAAAAGAGGAGGGGCTAAAGCGGCTTACGCCATTAACGCCCCCAAAATAAATATAATTGCTGCTTTTATAAGAGGCAAAACTGTTAAACTCATTATCCTGCAAGCCGTCGGACCTGTCGAAATTGATAATATTTCCATTTGAAATATTATACATACAAATGCCAAAGTTTGTGCTTGACCAAATACGGTTATCAGCGTCGGCTACA
>CAZRDD010000756.1:0-2300 GCA_964598675.1 uncultured Parafilimonas sp. | reverse complement strand
ATGCAACATGAACAGGCTGTATTGGTATACAAGGGCTTTGTTAAGCGGTATTGTTCACTGTTCTTAACTGTACACGTTACGTGAACGCTTGCATTATGGTTAAAACAGCGGAACAGCCCCGGCGGCCAAAGTGTTTAAATCTTTTTTAATTCAACCTCTTCTGCATTAATCCCCTGCACATCTAACTTGCCAAAATGCAGGCCCTTAACAATATTGGGGGTGCCTATGTAGCGCAGCTTTGCCTCGCCAAAGGCGGTAATTTTAATACGGTCGGTAACGTTTAGCCAAAACTCGGCCTCGCCGTAAGCCGTTATTTTGCTTTGCTGCCCGGTTATGGCGGTGGCTTTTATTTTACCCTCGCCGTAGCAGGTGTAATACTGTTTGTTAACGCGGCCGCTTTTTATTTCAAGGGTGCTTTCGCCATACAAAGTGGTATGCAGCTCGTCAATGTGCGCCTCGGTAAATATTACCCTGGAGGTGCCGTAAACATACAGGTTAAACTGGCTGGTATTAAGCGGGCTTTGGCAAAGCTGGGTTTCCTCGCCCCGCAGGGAGAGTTCGTTAAGCGTAACATAAGTTACTGTTGCCGTTACGGCATGGTTGGGGTACAAAGGATAGCTTTGTTTGCTGCCATCGCCATTATTGGCGTGCTGGTTATGGGGTATATCCTTGGCGCCATCAAGATAAATACGCAGGGTGCCGTTGTTTACTTCCACATTAAGCTTACTGCTGTCTACAATCATATCATTAATGGTAACACCTTCTTTATCGCCCTGTACAAAAGTTACTTGTATATAGGGGCTTACAATTACTTTATTAAAATGTGCTGGCGTAAATTTTTGTGCGTGGGTGGTAACAGTGGTGGCTATAAGCAAGCAAAAAGCAACTATGGTTTTTAAGGTGCGCATGATATTTTATTTGCATGTATTACGCAGGGGTATTTTGTTTGTTACACCTGCGGCAAAAAATATTTATGGGGGGCGCAGGGCCCCAATTACCTGCCCGCTGTTAATAGCCCGCTGGTGAGGGATGCCTTACACCTTACCTTGTTTTGCTTAAAAGGGCATAGCTGTTGCCAAAAAGCAGCGCTTTGCCCGCAATACGGGCTGTTAATGCATCTCAGTTGCTTACTAACTTTTATGGGTAGGTGTTACTGTACACGGCATACTCCTGGTTTTGGTACAGCAACGGCCACTCCACTTTTTGCCTGTACAGCACTGGTATAACACCCCCCACCCGGCAACGCCCAAAAAATATTTCAACTGGCTGATTATTAATGCAAGTATTGCTATATGTTTGTAAAGCCCTGTTGCCAACGCCTGCTTTAGTGCGGGTAAAAGTATTTAAAAAATTATGGCACAAAATGTGTGGTAGTTGCCAGGCTTTTTATATGCCTGCAGTGGCCAGGGTAACCTTAGAATATGTTACAGCTTACTGTTTTAACAGCAAATAAAATAGCTGTTTGTACAGGGTGCTGTTAAATAAGTGCTATGCCCCAACCATACTTTTAACCCAGCAATTTTTATGAACATAAAGCGTTTTATTGCCAAACTGGAAGAATTTATAAAAAACAACCGTACCACCGGTACCACATCGCAAAAGCTGCTGCACCTGCAGCTTGAAAACCAGTTAAACGATATAAAAAACCAGCTTGCCCGGCAAACACCTGCGGCACCCATCAACAGCGGGTTTTCGGTGTATTCTCAAAACGATGAGGATGGTATTTTGCAAAACATTTTTAACCGCCTGGGTATTGATGCGCCCCTGTTTTTTGAGTTTGGCGTGGCCCCCGAGGAAAACAACACCAACTACCTGCTGCTGAAAGGCAGTAAAGGCTGCTGGGTTGATAAGGGCCTTACCCGTTTTAAACAACAGGTGCAACCCAACCAAAAACTGCTGATTGTTGATGATTTTATTACCCTTGAAAACATTGTTGACATTATACAAACCGGCTGCCGTTTTTTAAACATACCCACCACCCAAATTGATTTAATTAGCCTTGACCTTGATGGCAACGATTATTACTTTATTGAGAAACTGCTGCAGCAGGGCATTATGCCAAAAGTATTTTGTTTGGAGTACAACGCGGTTTTCAGGCCGCCGCTGGATGTAAAAACAAAGTATTCCGCCAGCCATTGCTGGACAGGCGACGATTATTTTGGCTGCAGCCTGATGGCTTATTACGACCTGCTGCTGCCGCACTACAAACTGGTATCGTGCAACATACCCGGCTCAAACTGCTTTTTTGTGCACCACAGTTTTGCCGCCGCGTTTGACGATATAAATTACACCGTTGAACA
>CAZRDD010000755.1:0-2306 GCA_964598675.1 uncultured Parafilimonas sp. | reverse complement strand
GCACCAATGCTGCTCTGGCGGTCGTACACGGCATTAACCATATTAAGCTTGCCAATTTCGCCTGCTTTAAGCAGCTCTTGTGCTTTGGCAAAAACAATGCTGCTAACGCGCTGGCTGCCAATTTGCACAATGCTTTTACCCGCCCTTGCAGCCTCTACCACGCCCATGCCTTCGCTTATCAGGTGGGTCATTGGTTTTTCGCAATACACGTGTTTGCCTTTTTTAATAGCCTCTTTGGTAATGCGTGCATGCCAGTGGTCGGCAGTGGCAATTATTACAGCATCAACATCCTTACGGTCTAATATTTCCTGGTAATTGCGGGTGGTAAAAATATCGTTGCCATACATTTCTTTGGCATTATCAAGGCGGCCATTGTACAGGTCGCAGGCGGCCACCAGCTTAACGCCGGGTACTTTAAGGGCCGTAGCCACATCCATGTGGCCCTGAATACCAAAACCAATAACGGCCAGGTTTACATTATCGTTGGCCGAAATTTTCTTTTCGTAGCGTATCATACGTTCTTCCGCTTTTTCGGCGGCGGCAAAGCTGGCCAGTGGTTTGGCGGCCATTAACAGGCTGGTGCTGCCTATTTGTTGAAGAAACCTTCTGCGGGAGCCCTGGTTGCTGTTTGACATATTTTTTGTGTGTTTGGTAAAAGAAAATGTTTGTTTGATATGGGCAGATGCTAAAGATAAACGTTAAATGAGTTTTTAGGATACTAAGTTTTACAAAAGGAGGGGAGGGGAGAATAGGTTGATTGTGGACATACAAATAACTTTTGGTAAAGTGGGGTGGTGATTTGTATTGACTGTTTAACTTTACTTTATGTAAAGTTTATTTTACATTTTGGGTAGTTTGTTTTACTTTTATGCTATAAATAAATAAAATGAAAACAAAATTGCTGTTGCCCCACAAATTTAAAAGGGCAGGTATTATTATTGCCTTGCCAGCGCTGGTATTAATGATATTGGTTTTGTATTTTGATACAGCCTTTCCATTTCTTACCTACGTTGCACGGGGTAAGCCTATTACACTGGAAGGTGTGCTGTTTTGGCACCTGCCTTCCCATAATTTTACCGGCGATGTGGCAGCCGTTTTATTAATGACAGGGCTACTGCTTGTTGCATTTTCGCAGGAGAAATATGAAGATGAAAGAATTGCAAAAATAAGGCTGGAGTCTTTGCTTTGGGCCCTGCTCGCTAATTCGTTACTTGTAATTGCCGCCATTATTTTTGTATATGGCACTTATTTTTTAGTAGTAATGATGTATAACATTTGCACACCACTTATAATATTTATAGTAAGGTTTAATTTATTAATGTACATAGATAAAAGGAAACTGCAAAAGGAGGATGTGGTATGAAAAATAATTTGCGGGTAGAGCGTGCCATATTAAACATTACGCAAGCCGAACTTGCAGAAAGGGTGCAGGTGTCAAGGCAAACAATAAATGCGATTGAGAGTAACAAGTATGTTCCCTCAACAGTACTGGCATTGAAGATAGCCGCTGTTTTTACTAAAAGAGTGGAAGATGTTTTTATGTTGGAAGATAGTGACTAAAAAAGCCTTCCGGGGTCAGCGGAAGGCCTCATGTCCCTAAAAATCATTTGCAGATGCAGAGACACATGATTAATTAATAAAATTAAATAAAAAATTATGAAAAAAGAAAATCAAAAAATAAAACGGAGTATGTTTTTGGGTGGTCTTGTTGTAATAATTCTCATGGTAACCATCTTAATTTCTTGTAAAAAAGATGTATCACAAAATACAACTGCATCCAATATTGATGATACCTATAAGCTTGCTGAAATAATAAGCGGCAAAGTATTGTCTGGCTCCATCACCAGTACAGATGAAGAAGGTTTGCAAAGCATAAATTTTAATAATGGCAGCCAGTTTGTTTTGGTGCAAAAAATACCAGGGCTGTGTAATATTAAAATACCTGCATCGCCTTTTGCAGAGCTTGTAACCTCATCATACGGGGTAATTGTAAAGGATAAAGCGCATAACGGCCTGTTACTTTTGGCTAATAATGATGCTGAAAGTATAAAAAAATTCAAGCAGGTGGAAGCGGCTTTGCATAACCTATATAAAAGCACTTTAATTTATGGCACAACGGTAATAAATATTGATAAATCTTAGTTAGTAATTATTGTTAACAGCATTTGCAAATTGGTTTTGGTCCCCGGCGCTCATTGTATTGGCCGGGGATTTTTTTTGCGCATTTTCAGCTAACGGGTAAGATGTAGCTGATTTTTTGAAATTTTATACAATGGAGCGATTGTTTATAACACAAAGTTGTATGG
>CAZRDD010000754.1:0-2307 GCA_964598675.1 uncultured Parafilimonas sp. | reverse complement strand
GAGCAACTTAATTTTGGCGACATACCCCCCGAAATAGAAAACGCTTTTTTAAAAAATGTACTGGCTTTTGAACAGGCTTATGCCAACGCCACCAGGACAAAAGTGAGCGAGCTGCTGGGCAACCCACCTTTTACACCTGCTTCAGCACTTACCGATATCGCTATTGAAGCAGCCCTGGAAAATGTGATAAGCCTGCTGAACCAAAAGAACATTGAGGTGGATTTTATAGCTGAATACAGCAACCGTACCAAATACGCTTTTATAACAGAAGAACTGT
Organism: uncultured Parafilimonas sp.; assembly: GCA_964598675.1. Taxonomy (GTDB): domain Bacteria; phylum Bacteroidota; class Bacteroidia; order Chitinophagales; family Chitinophagaceae; genus JABDFW01. Next base: position 2,030 of record CAZRDD010000754.1, on the reverse strand, counting down.
TTGAACATGAGGTGGATGATTTTATGATGCAGGGCATGGTGATGCACTTTACCTACGAGGAGTTTCACCCAAACCATAAAATGGATATTGAAGACCACAGCAAAGCCTTTATTGAACATTGGTTTGAACAAACTTTTAATGAACACAGCAACGAACTGGCAGGTACTTTTATGCTGCCCGATGGCCGCACCTTTAAAAAAGAAGCCCTGCTGGAAAAATTTGGGCATTTTTTTGAAGCCTACACTGCTTTTACCGATTGCGATTTTACCATTACAGAAATAAGTTTTGAACTACAGGATGAAAATGGCATGGGCTATGCTGAAGGCAATGTAAACTACACCGCCACTTTAGAAAGCCACGAAACCATTACCCTTGAGGGGCCTTTTAAACTATACCTTACAAAGGAGTACGATTACTGGTGTATTTTTTACTTTGTTTTTCCGGGGTGGGCATGGTAAGCCCGCGCCCGCCGTTATTAGTCAATTTTTACTTAAAGCGCTAATATTAAAATAATACCAGCCCATCCCCTTTGCTATTTTCAATACCTAACGCTCTGCTTTTTTTGCGCTCAATCACCCTTCTTCCTGCCCTGCCTGGCATACAATTTCTTCATCCATCAACTCAAAATTTACCATTACCTGTAAAAGCTTTGCATACACGGCGGTACCCCCAAAGTAAATCCGTTTAACGCCTACCTTTATTAACTAACGGCTTACACTACCAATATGAAGAAAAAATATGTATTACTGCTGCTGGCTATAAGCTTATATGGCAACATGCAGGCACAGCTTACCCTATATGTTAACCCCAACACCCATAACAATGGGTATGGTACAAAAGCAAGCCCCTTTAATAAAATAACTACAGCGTTGCAACATGTGGCCACTGCTGCACAAAAAAACGTAACCATTGTTTTGGCAGGCGGCACCTGCTACCTGGATAGTACCCTTGTTTTAACCCCTGCCCTGCTGCAAAACCATCATTTAACTATTACCGGCCAGGGCAACCAACAAGCTATATTAAGCGGTGGCCGTAAAATAAGCCCGGCCTGGCAATTGTACAAAGGCGCAGTAATGCAGGCGTTTATTGGCAAAGGCTTAGCGCTTAACAGCCTGTACTGTAATGGCAACAACCTGCCCATGGCACGTTATCCCAATTTCGACTCCGCTGCGCGGGTTTTTAACGGCACCGCTGCCGATGTCATTAGTCCTGCACGGGTAAAAACCTGGCACAACCCTGCGGGCGGCTATGTACATGCCCTGCACAGTGGCGAGTGGGGCAGCTTTCACTACCTTATTACCGGTGCTGATACAACAGGCCAGTTGCAGCTTATTGGTGGCTGGCAAATGACCAGGCCCGCACCCATGCACAGCGCCCACCGTTTTGCAGAGAATATTTTTGAGGAACTTGATGCACCCGAGGAATGGTATTATAACGCTGCCACTGGCATACTGTATGTTTACCCGCCTGCTGGCACCAGCCTGCCCGATGCTTTAATTGAATACAGCACACTTGACAACCTTATTGAACTTACCGGCAGCCCAGAAGCCCCTTTAAAAAACATAACCATAAGCAATGTTTGCTTTACCCAAACCAACCGCAGCTTTATGCTTACAAAGGAGCCGCTGCTGCGCAGCGACTGGGCCATTTACCGTGGCGGCGCTGTTGTTATGGCCAATACCGAAAACATTACCATTAACAATTGCCATTTTACCGGCCTTGGCGGCAACGCCGTTTTTGTAAGCAGCTATAACCGCAACAATACCATAAGCGGTAATCAAATAAATAATATTGGTGCCAGTGCTATTTGTTTTGTGGGCAGCCCAACGGCAGTACGGTCGCCATCGTTTGGTTATGAAAATGCAGTGCCGTTTAATGTAATGGATATGCAGCCAGGCCCAAAATCTGCCGCCTACCCTGCCTACTGCACGGCCTACAACAACCTAATTTATAATATTGGTACTATCCAAAAACAAAGCGCCGGGGTTAATATTGATATGCCTGCAACCACCACCGTAAGACACAATACC
>CAZRDD010000753.1:0-2307 GCA_964598675.1 uncultured Parafilimonas sp. | reverse complement strand
TAAGACGGGAGCAAGATGCAAGTTGCTGGTTGCAAGTTGCTGGTTACCGGTTACAGGGTTTGAAAAGTTTGATTGTTTGATTGTTTGACCGCTGATTTATTTGATTTTTCTGATTGTACTGATGAAAGAATGTTCTTGATGTATAACATAAAAAATAAACAGTTAGAAAAACAAACGCAACTAACAAAAACAGCAAGCCCACAAGCCGACTTGAAACGGGAGTTTATGCTCCGTTGAAACAGCACAACGGCTCAATTTGAAAATTAGCCAATTTGAAAATTTGAAAATGGACCACTGATTTATCTGATTTTTCTGATTGTACTGATGGAAAAATTTCCTTGATGTATGACATAAAAAATAACCAGCCGCACAAACAAACGCAACTAAAAAACAAAGCAAGCCTACCAGCTAACTTGAAACGGGAGTTTAGGGCCAGATGAAACAGCGCAACTATCAGCCGCCCAAACCCAAACGTGTTGATACCAACGTATCACGCAACAGGCAAAAAGCCAAGAGTGCGCAGCGAAGTAACAGGAGGCGCTGGCCCGGCGAAAACGCGCGGAGCGTTCGGGTTTCGCCTTGAACTTTTTTGTTACTTTTTTCTTTCAAGAGAAAAAAGTAAGGCAAAAGGCCCGCGCAGCCGGAAACAAGCAAGAAGCGGAAGAAGGTTTGTAGTGTATAGTTTGTGGTTTGTAGTGTTGGAAGCACGATGAAGAAGGCGGGAAAGGTAAAGGGCATAAGGTTGAAGGAAGAAGGTGTAAGGCATAAGGTTGAAGGCATAAGGAAGAAGAACACACAAGCCGCAGCAAGCAAAACCAGAAGAGCTACTCAACAAAAAAAATCAATTGACGCTTTGCAAAACGCAAAGCATCAACATAAAAAAATCTTCATCATAAGCCTTTGCAAAGGCTTAAACAAAAGATACATTATACATGAAGCACATACAACTATTAACAACAAGCACCCACTACCGCAGGCGTTTAAAGCACGCCGCAGGTGTAATGGCAGGGGTGCTGCTGGCAGGCATACTGCAGGCACAGCCCGCCATACAGCGGCTGGAGTATTTTATAGATGCCGACCCCGGCTACGGCCATGCCACAGCCGTAAGCATTGTGCCTGCTGCCGATGTAAAAAATGCGGCCATTACTATTAACATGGCACCGCTTAGCGAGGGCGTACACATAGCAGGCATCCGCAGCCAGGATGCCAATGGCGCGTGGAGCCTGGATAAAGAGTGGGTATTTTTAAAAGCCTACGCCACAACCGCCAATACCCCGCAACCAAACATTACCCGTGTAGAGTATTACATAGATGCCGATCCCGGTTATGGCAATGCCACCGCGGTAAGCATATCGCCCGGTAAAAACCTGGTGGGCCTGCCCATAACGCTGCCATTGGGTAATTTATACCAGGGCATACATGTGGTGGGCGTACGCAGCCGCGATGCCAATGGCAACTGGGGCCGCGATAACAGTTTTATATTTTTAAAGCCCTATACCGCCACCGCTGCACAGCCCGCCATTACAGGCGTTGAGTATTATATTGATAAAGACCCTGGCTATGGCAACGCCACCAAGCTGGCTATACAGGCAGGTAAAAACATAAGCAATGCGCCCATTAATATTAACCTTAGCAGCCTTACCGAGGGCGTGCATATTGTGGGTATACGTAGCGTGGATGCCACCGGTGCGTGGAGTCTTGATAACCACTGGGCCCTGCTGAAGCCTTACAACGCAGGCGGTGCCGTGCCGCAGCCCAATATAACGGCGGTGGAGTATTTTGTGGATAAAGACCCAGGCTATGGCAAGGCCACGGCGGTAAGCATATCGCCGGGTAAAGACCTCAGCACCGTGTCGTTTGAGATTGACCTTACCAAGGTTAACCCCGGCAAGCATAAAATAGGCGTCCGCAGCCGCGATGCCAATGGCCGCTGGAGCCTTGATAATGAGTTTGACATGACGGGCGGCTCGCAACCCCTGCCGGTTGAACTGCTGGGCTTTGATGCCCAGCCCGAAAAAAACGATGTGCTTGTTACCTGGAGCACCGCTACGGAGGTTAACAGCAAATCGTTTATAGTACAGCGCAGTACCGATGCTGCCAGCTTTACCAACGTAGGCACGGTAGCGACCGCAGGCAACAGCACCAATGTTAAAAACTACCAGTTTGCCGATGCACAGGCCATGCAGTATTACGGCAGCGCCCTGTATTACCGGCTTAAACAGGTAGATAAGGATAACACCATCCGTTACAGCGGCATACGCAAGGTACTGTTAAACGGCATTGCCACCCACCAGTTAAAGCCGCCGG
>CAZRDD010000752.1:0-2311 GCA_964598675.1 uncultured Parafilimonas sp. | reverse complement strand
TCGGCATAGGCCAGCTTGTCTGCCGATACAAAGCCATCTTCCAGGGTTATGCCCGCCAGTATGGCTTCAAAATCTTTTTTGGTAAGGTCTTTATCTAATTTTACCTCGTATATTTTTTTTATTTCGTACGATGGGTGGGTAAGCTTTTGGGCCAGTTCGCCATCGTTAGTAAGCAACAGTACACCGGTGGTGTTACGGTCCAGCCTCCCCACGGGGAAAACCCTTTCCTTGGTAGCCGTAACCACCAGGTCAAACACTGTTTTTCTGCCTTCGGGGTCTTTGGCGGTGGTAAGATAATCCTTGGGTTTGTTAAGCAGTATATATACCGGGTTGTGCTGTAAATACACCTGTTTTTCTTTTACCAGCACTTTATCGTCTGCGGTTACTTTAAAGCCAGGCTCGTAAATAATGCTGCCGTTAACGGTAACCTTACCTTGTTTAACCAGCTCGGCAGCTTCGCGCCTGCCGCAAACACCCGCGTGCGAAATGTATTTGTTAAGGGGCATAAGGCCGTCAGACTGTTTGGCGGTACCGGGGGTGGCTTCCTTGCCCTGTTTAAAAGGCTTTCTGGTAATGGTGCGTGGGCCGGGTTTTGTTGTTTCCTCCCTTTCTTTGCGTTGCAGGGTTGTTTTTTTTGCTGACCTGGTAATTACTTTTCTGGCAGGGGTGCTGGCATTTTCCTGCGCTGTATTACCCTCTTTTGTTGGGGTACGCTTTCTTAAAGGCCGTTGTGGGGTTGCAGCCTCTTCCTCTTTGTGCCTGTTTGGGGCTTTAGGCTTATCAAAAGCGCGGTCCGTTCTATTTTTGGTTATTAATGTACGCTCAGGTTTTTTACCTTTTCTGGCTTCGGGCGCTTTGCCGCTTACACCATACCTGGTATTGCCAGCCTCGTTTGTACCGCCATTAACGCCATAGCGTTCTTCCTTTTTCTTTCTTCTAAAAGCTTCACCGGCGGCGCGGGCTTCTTTTTTAAGTTTCCGCTTTTCTTGTTTTATCTCTTCTTTCTTTTTAGCGCCCGTAGACTCGGTGCGCATAAACTTGTCAAATGCGTGCTTGGCCATGTTATTTTATGTTTGCTGTTTTTCAACAGGGCGGTAAAATTACAAAACTTACAGCCAATAGCGGCTTAATTGTTGTTTGTTGATTTTTAAGGCATTAAGAAAATGGCCAGTTATGGGTGATGTTGATAAAATATTATTGTTATTGTTACAAATAATACGGTAATTTACTACTCGTCAGCATGCTTTCTCCAGTAAGTGATTGTTACAGTCTAAAATAAGAGGATGCGAAATTCAATTCACAATATCCAAAATGAAGAATATTATAAACTTGTTGCCAATAATATCAACGACCTGGTAGCATTATACTCCCCGGCAGGGGTACTTGAATACGTTTCCCCATCAGTTAAAAAACTTTTGGGGTATGATGTTGAAAGCCTTATTGGAATTGACCCTATTATGTTTGTGCATCCTGATGACCGGCACCTTATAGTATTTGATGAAAAAACTTTGCAAGAAAAAAAAGATACCTGTATTGCTTTTGAATATCGTTTGAAATATAACAACGGACACTGGGTTTATTTTGAAAGTTACCGCCAGCCAATATTTGATGCCGATGGAAAGCTAACCAATGTACTGGCTGTTTGCAGGGATATTTCGTTGCGCAAAAAGGCCGAGCAGGCATTAAGGGAAAGTGAGCAGCTTTACCACCGGCTGGCCGATAATATATTAGACCTTGTGGTGATATTTAACCCTGACGGTATACGGATGTACGTATCCCCCTCCAGTTACTCGTTATTGGGGTATACGCCTGAAGAGCTTACCGGCAGGCATTTTACCGATATTATACACCCCGACGATGCCGCAGGTATACGTGCTAAAATATTACATAAAGCATGGGCGGGAGAAGATAAGTTTTTGATTGATTTGCTTACCAGGCATAAAGAAGGGCATTGGGTGTACTGCGAAACAACGGTGAAGGCAATAAGAGACAATGAAGGCAAGGTTACAGCTTTTCTTTCCACCACGCGGGATATTACCCAATGGAAACTTGCACAGGCAGCGCTTAAGGAAAGCGAGGAGAAGTACCGCAGCCTGGTAGAGTCATCCGACGCGATGATTGCTATTGTTAACATTGATGGTGAGTTTGTTTTTGTAAATGACAAACGGGCCGCTTTTTTTGGACAGGCAAAGGAAAATATCGTTGGTAAAACAGCGTACGATTTTTATGATAAGCCGACTGCCGACCATTTTACAAACAACGTGCAGCAGGTTTTTTATGAAAAAAAGAAACATGTTTTTGAAAAGGAAGT
>CAZRDD010000751.1:0-2313 GCA_964598675.1 uncultured Parafilimonas sp. | reverse complement strand
TAAACTATACAGCCCCCGGCAAAAAAAAGTATACTTACCAGCTTGAAGGGTACGATAAAAACTGGAACGAGCTTGGCACTGCCCGCACAGTAACCTATACCCGGTTAGACCCCGGCACGTACACCCTTAAAGTAAGGGGGCAAAATAACAGCGGCCAGTGGGCGGCCAGTGTTAGTACGCTGCAGGTAATTATTGTGCCCCCCTTTTGGCTTACCTGGTGGTTTAAAACAATGGTGGGGCTGGGCCTTGCCAGCATTGCCATTGGCTTTTACCGCTGGCGCGTAGGTACAATACAGCAACAAAAAAGAGTACTGGAAAAACAGGTGGAAGAGCGTACCGAGAGCCTGCGCCAGCTAACCATACAGGAAAAGAAAGCCCGCGAGGAGGCAGAAAAAGCCAATAAGGCCAAAAGCATTTTTTTGGCAACCATGAGCCACGAAATACGCACCCCCATGAATGGCGTTATAGGCATGGCCTCCCTGCTGTCGCAAACACCCCTTACGGAGGAGCAAAAGGAGTATGCCGATACCATTTCAAACTGCGGCGATACCCTTTTAAATGTGATAAACGATATACTGGATTTCTCCAAAATAGAGTCCGGCAATATGGAGCTTGAACACAAGGACTTTGACCTGCGCAGGTGTATTGAAGAAGTGCTTGACCTGTTTGCCAGCAAGGCCGCCAAACAAAAAATTGACCTTATTTACCAAATTAACAGTAACGTGCCCGTACAAATAGTGGGCGATGTATACAGGCTTAAACAGGTGCTTATTAACTTAGTTAGCAATGCGGTTAAGTTTACCGAAACAGGCGAAATATTTTTATCGGTACACCTGCTGCCAGCCCCCTCAACGGATAAGCTGGGCCTTAAGTTTATTGTGCAGGATACAGGCGTTGGCATACCGGCCAATAAAATAGGCCGCTTGTTCAATGCTTTCTCCCAGGCAGACTCCTCCACCACGCGCAAATATGGTGGCACCGGGCTGGGGCTGGCCATTTGCAGCAAACTGGTTACCCTTATGGGGGGCAGTATTACGGCAGAAAGCACCCCCGGCAAAGGCACCACTTTTACTTTTAACATAGAAGCTGGTAAAAGCGCGGAAGAAATAAAGAAAATAATAAACGTTAACACCCGCTATACCGATGGTAAAAAAGTGCTGGTGGTAGATGATAATATTACCAATAAAAGGGTGTTACAAACCCAGCTGGAACAATGGGGCCTTATACCTTTTGTTGCAGGCTGCCCCGAAGAAGCCCTGCAGCAACTTGAAACCCACAACGATATTGACCTGGTAATTACCGACATGAACATGGGCGAGCAAAGCGGGGTGTACCTGGCCAAACAAATACATGCCATAAACCCTGCCTTACCAGTAATACTGTTAAGCTCTGTTGGGTTTAGCCTGCCCGCAGAAGAACAGGCGCTGTTTAAAAAAATACTCAGCAAACCTGTAAAGCAAATGGTACTGTTTGAATGTGTGCTGAGCGAACTGCGCAAGCATACGCAGCAGGAAGAAAAGCAGCAGCCGGTACAGCCCAAACTGTTTAACGAGGGCTTTGCAAAGCAGTACCCTATGCGTATTTTGCTGGCCGATGATAATATCATCAATCAAAAACTAATAGGGCATATTTTAAACAAGCTGGGCTATACGTACCATGTAGTAAACAATGGCCGCGAAGCCCTGGAGGCCATCACCCAAAACCAGTACGACCTTATTTTAATGGATATGTCTATGCCCGAGATAGACGGGCTGGAAGCCACCCGCGTAATACGCAGCCATAACCTGGAAAAACAGCCCGTTATTGTAGCCATTACCGCCAATGTAATGCAGGAGGAAATACAGGATTGTATGGATGCGGGCATGAACGCCCATATTGCCAAACCCCTTAAGCTGCCCGAGTTTGTAAAACTTTTAGAGAAACTGGCCCCGCAAACCCAGGCAGCGCCTGTATTGTAAGGCGATGGTGATGGATTGCTTTGAGTGGGTGGATGGCCGCTTTAACCACTTAACACTAATTTATAGCTTGCTTTATCCCGCGGCTGCGATTATTCAACCCAATCTGATACCTTTGCGCTTTATACAATAATGGAAATTAAGGATAAATACGAAGCGGTAATAGGGCTGGAAGTGCATGCACAACTGGCCACAGAAAGTAAACTTTTTTGCGGAGACAGTGTGGCATTTGGTGCAGCACCCAATACCCATGTTAGCCCAATAACCCTGGGCCACCCCGGTACGTTGCCAAAAACCAACCGTAAAGCGGTGGAGTATGCGGTTAAAATAGGGCTTGCCTGCCATTGCGAAATTGAGC
>CAZRDD010000750.1:0-2323 GCA_964598675.1 uncultured Parafilimonas sp. | reverse complement strand
GCGATGTTTTTGTGGGGGGCGAGTTTACCGGTTACCAGGCGGATGATGATGCCCGCATGGAGTATAACCCCGAAAAAGGTGCTTACGAAAAAACGATACGCCTTAAACAGGGCTATTACAGCTATACTTATTTTACCAAACCGGCAGGCAACGATGCCGCAAAACCCGATGCCGCCCTGCCCGAAGGCAATTACTGGGAAAGCGAAAACAGCTACACCATACTGGTATACTACCGCGCCTTTAGCGACCGTGCCGATCAACTGGTGGGCGTGGCTACGGTAAACTCAACGGGTACCATGCGGTAGGGGAGGATTGGTATTGTTTTACTGGTTTGATGAGCCGCTGATTACGCTGTCTCTGCTTATATTGATTCTTTTTACAGGTGTAAAATATCTGAAAAATTGAAGATGTTTTTTTGACAACAAGGTTTCATAAGCAATACCATTGTTGTTGATAAATGTATACTCCCCGGGTTTATCAAAATGATTAACCCGTTTAAAGTTTTCCGAAAGCAGGAGTGTAAAAAGTTGGGCAGAATCAACCTTGTCTAAGTTAAATTCAATGCTTATGCTGTTTAAGGTATCATCGGTAAAATGATAGTTTATAAGCGTATCCCCAAAACGTTTCCGGTACCAGCCTGCAAACAAAAAGGTATCTTTCTTAATCGTATACTTTGTTGTATTATAACCGGCGCTAAGCACTTCGTTTTTTGTGAGCGCTGGTTTACTAAACACAGATTGCTGCGCGCTTAGCTGTGTATGATTTTGGCAGCACCAGAAAAATATAACGATTATGCAGGTAATTATTTTTACCGGTGTTGTGTAGTTCATGGTAAGTTTATTAGGGTAATACCAAAAGAGGCTGCCACAAACAAATGGGCAACCTCTTTCAATTAACGCCGCATGATGGAATAAAAGATTTTGTTTATCTCCTGTCTTTTGCTACCTGAAGTTTACATTAAACTTGCCATTGGTAATAGTTTTTGTGGCTGCACCGGTACCGTTGTATAACACCACCCCGCCATTAAAAGTGCCTTGTACATTGGTGCTGGTAATGGAGCTAATGGTTACATTGGTGGCTAAGGTGCCAGAAACATCAGACATGTAATTATTTGTTTGGTTAATTGTGTAGCCAAGTGCAGGCAGGTAATGGGTTGTTGGCGTTACGGTTAACGAATACGACCCTGCGGCTATTTGCCTGTCGCCGTCAACTGTTATGGTCAAAATATCTGAGGTTGCAGGATTGCCCGCGCTGCCACCCAGTACCATTGAATATTCGCCATTGCCCTGGTCAATAATTTTGGCAAGTACGATGTTGTTAAAGCTTTTGGTTACGCCATCCACAGTTGCTGACATGGTATTGGTACCGCCATTGGGAGAAGAGGTGCCGCTTTTGCTGCATGAAAAGAAGATAACGCAAACGCTAAGGCACAGAAATAATACATTTTTCATTTGTACAGGTTTAGAGTGTTTAATTGAGCGCGAAAATAAGGGGTATAGGTGTAAAAACCAACAGGCCGCACTCATTTTGCCGCCTGTTGGTATTACGATATGGTTAAGCCTTGGGCTACAACATCATACCGCCGGAGGCTTCAATGCGCTGGGCGTTTATCCACCTGGCTTCTTCGGTACACAAAAAAGCAATTACGCCGCCAATATCATCGGCCACACCCACCCTGCCAAGGGCGGTTTGCTGGGCTATCATGCCCTTTAACTGCGGGTTGGCATTAAAACTGGCGCTGTTAAAATCGGTTTCAATAGCACCCGGGGCCACCACATTGGCGGCAATGCCCCTGCTGCCAAGCTCCTTAGCCAGGTATTTGGTAAAGGTTTCAATGGCACCCTTCATGCTTGCATAGGCCGCATAACCCGGAAAAGCAAACCTTGCCAGCCCCGATGAAATGTTTATAATACGCCCGCCATCGGCCAGTACCGGCAGCAGCTTTTGGGTAAGAAAGAAAACGCCTTTAAAATGGATGTTCACCAGGTTATCAAACACCTCTTCTGTAGTTTGGGCAATAAGGGCATGGTTGCCAACACCCGCATTGTTAACCAGGTAATTAAAGTTTGTTACACCCCAGCCAGCCTGTAGGGTTTGCAAAAGGCGTTGTACAAACGCATCAAAACCTTTTGTATCGGCCACGTTTAACTGCAGGGCCGCAGCATTGGCACCCAGGGCCTTAATTTCCGCCACCACATTTGCTGCTTCTTCTTGTTGGGTGTTATAGGTAACCACCACATCAATACCTTTTTTAGCCAGGCTAAGGGCTGCATTTTTACCCAACCCGCGGCTGCCGCCGGTTACGAGGGCAATTTTTGTGCTT
>CAZRDD010000749.1:0-2325 GCA_964598675.1 uncultured Parafilimonas sp. | reverse complement strand
ATAGGATTAGCAGGATTTATTTAAAAACCTGTATAGTTATTTTAGGACGATACACACACTGTACATTTTTGAACACAAACTGTAACAAAACCGTACGATTGTGTTAAAAAACAACCCTTCAACTTGCTGATTGTCATTAACTTAAAAAGCTGGCATTAAGATGGCAACACCCACCGGTAAGGTGGGTGCCTGTTTATAATTGTTACAGTAAAAAAATGCAATCATGTTTAAAAATTATTTAAAAACAGCTTTACGTAATTTTAGAAAAAATACGGCCTTATCGCTTATAAACTTTGGCGGCCTTTCCGTTGGTATTGCAGCCGTTTTGCTTATTGGTTTGTATGTGTATGCTGAGATGGGCTATGATGCTTTTCAGCAAAACAAAGCCTCATTGTACCGTACCGGGTACGAGTTTGTGCAGAACGGAAAAGTAATTGGCGAAGGCCCCGAGTTTACCGCCCCCTTTGGCCCCGATGCACAAAGTGAGTTTCCCGAAGTAAAAGCCTTTACGCGCCTTTCGTCGGAGCGGGTGGCGTACATAACCTATAATAGCAAAACACTAAAGGTGGATAATATCCGCCATGCAGATTCTACTTTCTTCCAGCTATTCTCGTACAAACTGAAGCAGGGCAATCCTTCAACTGCTTTAGCCAACCCTTACACAGTTGTTTTAACAAGCCAAACGGCTGAAAAACTGTTTGGTAAGGAGGAGGCTGTTGGCAAAACCATAAGGCTTGATAATCAGACCGATTATACCGTCACCGGCATTGTGCAGGAGGCGCCTGGCAACACACACCTGCGCTACAATGCGCTGCTGTCTTTTTCTACCTTGTATAAAGAACCTGGCAATTATATGGACTGGAATGGCGGTGAGCAATACAGTGTTTACCTGCTGCTTAAACAGGGCACCAATGCGGCCCTGCTGCAACAAAAATTTACAGCCTTTATGTGGAAGCATATAAATGCCCAGTACAGTAAAAGCGGGTTAAAAATAAACGCATCGCTGCAGCCCGTGGCCGATATACATCTAAAGTACAGCCAAAACTCCGCCACGCTGCGCACAAACCTGTATGTGTTTAGCGCAGTAGCTTTTCTAATACTGGTTATATCCTGCGTAAATTATGTTAACCTAAGCACGGCACAGGCCATTACAAGGGCTAAGGAAATTGGGGTGCGCAAAGTGCTTGGCGCAATGCGCGGGCAGCTTATAAAACAGTTTTTAACCGAAACTGTTTTGCTTACAATGGCAGCGTTTATTACTGCGTTGCTGTTGGTTACGTTGCTTGCGCCAGCGTATAAGCAGTTTACGGGCAGCAGCATGCCAGCCCTGTCTGCAAGTGTGCTGCCAGCGCTGTTGCTGTTGTTTGTGGTTATAATGGCTACGGGCATTGTGGCGGGCAGTTATGTGGCGTTTTATTTGTCATCGTTTAACGCCTCAAGGGTGTTTAAAGCACTGGTGCCAAAGGGGGGTAAAAGCGTGTTTAAAAAAGGCCTTATTGTTGGCCAGTTTGCTGTTACTACCGGGCTTATGGCCTGCACGGCTGTGGTAACCATGCAACTGCAATACAACAAAAACATTAACCTGGGTTTTGATAAACAAAATGTGCTTGTGTTGCCGCTTACAGGCAATGCCGTGCAGGATGCTTACCCGCTGTTAAGGCAGCAGGTGGCGCAAATAGCAGCAGTTACGCAGGTTACAGGCGTATCCGAAATACCGTACGATGGTATAACCAACAATGGCTTTGTGCCCGAGGGCAGCACCAAAGCCATGATTATACACCAGCTTGATGCCGGTGATGCGTTTACCCAAACCTTTGGCGTAACCATGGCGCAGGGCCAGTTTTTCTCAAAAAGCAATGCGGCCAATGCCAACGGTTATGTAATTAACGAAACGCTTGCCAAAACACTGGGCTGGCAAAACCCGCTGGGCAAAACCATTAACCGTAATGGCCCCCATAAAATAATTGGCGTGGTAAAAGATTTTCATTTTGCATCGCTGCACGATAAAATTGAGCCGCTTATTATTACCGGCGCCCCCTGGCAAAACCGCTATGCGTATATGGCTATTAAGTACCAGCCCGGTAATGTACAGGCCCTTATAAACACGCTAAAACAAACCTGGCAAAATACACTGGCCACCGCCCCGTTCGACTATTGGTTTCTCGACGATAACTTTAACCAGGTGTACAAAAGCGAGGAGCGTTTCCAGGCCGTGTTTGCCTGGTTTTCAGGGCTGTCCATCATCCTCTCGCTTGCAGGTGTGTTTGGCCTGGTGGCAATGGCCATAAAGCAGCGCACAAAGGAGTTTGGCATACGCAAGGTGCT
>CAZRDD010000748.1:0-2327 GCA_964598675.1 uncultured Parafilimonas sp. | reverse complement strand
CTAAACTTATACATCTGCAAAAGGCTGCCTTAGCTGCCTAAACGCAGCATAATTGTTGTGTATAAAGTAAATAAGGGTAATTTTTTGTAAAATAGCCACACAAATACCGGCATTGCACATGCCAATTAACCCTGCCCGGCAGCCGGTTTGTAAGCATTTTTAAGTTACATTTGCCCGAATATTACTGTTTAGCTAACTTACCATAAAGATAATTTACGCGCATGTTACCAAAAATTAATCCAACAACCACCCAGGCATGGTTATTACTGAGGAGGCATTTTGATGAGGAAATGAACCGTTGCCACATAAAAACCCTGTTTGATAACGATAAGGAACGGTTTAATAAATTCTCCCTGAATTTTGGCGACATCATTTTCGACTACTCCAAAAACATTATTACGGCCAAAACAATGCAGTTGCTTTTACAGCTTGCGCACGATTGTAAAGTGCCCGAAGCTATAGAAGGCATGTTTAACGGCGATGTTATAAACGAAACTGAAGGGCGCAGTGTGCTGCATACCGCCCTGCGCAATTTTAGCGGCAAACCAGTATACACCGGCGGTAAAGATGTAATGCCTGATGTACAGGCTGTGCAGCAGCAGATGAAAAACTTTTGCCAAAGCATACACAGCGGCGAATGGAAAGGCTATACAGGCAAAAAAATAAAATACATTGTAAACATAGGTATTGGCGGCAGCGACCTTGGCCCCCTTATGGTTACCGAAGCACTTAAGCCATACTGGGTAGAGGGCATACAAACCTACTTTGTAAGCAATGTAGATGGCACCCATATTACCGAAACACTTAAGAAAGTTACACAGGAAGAAACCCTGTTTTTGGTGGCCAGCAAAACCTTTACCACGCAGGAAACCATGACCAATGCACACACCGCCAGGCATTGGTTTTTACAGCATGCCACCGACGAGAGGCATATTGCCGGGCATTTTGTGGCACTTAGTACCAACGAGAAAGAAGTGGTGAAATTTGGCATTGACCCTAAAAATATGTTTGGCTTTTGGGATTGGGTAGGTGGCCGTTACAGCCTTTGGAGCGCCATTGGCCTTAGCATAGCCCTAACCATTGGCTACAACAATTTTGAGGAGTTACTGAAAGGTGCTTTTGCCGTGGATGAATACTTTAAAACCGAAAGCTTAGATAAAAACATACCGGTTATTATGGCACTTGCAGGTGTATGGTACACCAACTTTTTTGGTGCCCAAACCGAAGCTATTTTGCCGTACGACCAGTACATGCACCGTTTTTCGGCCTATTTTCAGCAGGGCAATATGGAAAGCAATGGCAAGCATGTAGACCGCCAGGGCAGCGAAATTAACTACAGCACCGGCCCGGTTATTTGGGGCGAACCAGGCACCAACGGCCAGCATGCTTTTTACCAGCTTATACACCAGGGCACTGTACTTATACCTTGCGACTTTATTGCACCGGCCATAAGCCACAACCCCACCGGCGACCATCATGTTAAACTGCTAAGCAACTTTTTTGCACAAACCGAAGCCCTTATGGCAGGTAAAAGTGAAAAAGAGGTGCGTGCAGAACTTACCGAAGCGGGCAAAACACCAGAAGAAATAAAAAAGATACTGCCTTTTAAGGTGTTTAAGGGCGACAGGCCAACCAACTCCTTTTTGGTAAAGCAAATAACCCCGTACACGCTGGGAAACCTTATAGCGTTTTACGAGCATAAAATATTTGTACAGGGCGTTATATGGAACATTTTTAGCTTTGACCAGTGGGGTGTTGAACTGGGCAAACAATTGGCAGGCAAAATTTTACCCGAGCTGGAAGACGACAAACCCGTTACCACGCACGACTCATCAACCAACGGCCTTATTAACGCCTATAAGCGCCTGCGCGGATAAAGCTTTTTAATGTAAAAACACATTGTTGCACTATACAAGCCCGCCGCCATAGCAATATGCGGCGGGTTTTTGTTTTGGGGCTGGCCACTAAAGCTACACCCGCCACAACCAATTGTAACCCTATGCCCAGAAAGCATACAACAGAAAGCCATTTTTGCAAGGTTACAGTTAACCCGTACGGGTACATAACTACATGCAAAAATGGCTTTTATTAAAAAACGGCTATCTTTTTAAAATTACAGGGCTTAACGGTTGCCACGGTCGTATCCCCCTGGCGTACCGCCACGGTTAAAACCACCACCACTATCACCGCCGCCGCCACGGTCGTATCCGCCACCGCCACGGCCACCGCGGTCGTAACCACCGCCGCCACCGCCACGGTCGTATCCGCCACCGCCGCCACCACGGTCATATCCACCACCGCCACGGCCACCACGGTCGTAACCGCCG
>CAZRDD010000747.1:0-2339 GCA_964598675.1 uncultured Parafilimonas sp. | reverse complement strand
AAAAAATCCCGACAAACCTGAGTTTATCGTAACAGAATCGGGTATTGGCTACCGCTTTGTTGCCAATGAGTAAACTATAACTGTAACCGAAATAAAAAAAACGCAGCAAACAGCCCCTTAGCTGTATGCGGGCGTTTTTTAAGGCCCGGCAAATGCCAGCCTGTTTAAATCAATTTGTTATTATTTATTCCCACTCCACTTAAACTTTTTAATACCCACTGTGGCAAATACAACCGTGTAAGCCACTGTTACCAGCAACGCCATAGTAGCTTCTGTGTTCCAACCCGATGGCGTGAGGCTTGCAAACAGCAACATTTTTACGGTGCCGTACGGCGACCAATGCACCACCTTATACAACTCCTTACCCAATACCCCAAACTCACCAAACATACCCACCATAATAAAAGCAAAGTAAACCAGGCGTGAGGTTGAGTTTACCGTTTCGGGGTTCATAATAAGCCCTACAATTACCTGCCCAAGGGCAAGATAAACTGCGCCGCCAATGAATGCTGTAAAAAAAGTAAGGGCGTAACCCGTGGCCGAAATGGTAATATGGTCAAAATAATACCCGCCCACAAATACGCCAATGGTCATCAGCATAATCATTATAAGCTGTACCGACAGGCGGCTGGCCATAATGGCCCACGAAGGCACCGGGGCAACCCTAAGGCGCTGAAAAATACCTTTATCCCTGTCGCGCGCAATGGCGTTGGAGTAACCCATAAGCCCGGTAGCTACAAGGCCAACGGTAATGCAGGACGAAAGAGCGAAAGCTCCGCCCAGTTTATCAACCACACCTTTCCACGAAATAAGAATAATCACCGGCACCAGCAGCACCAAAATAAACGAGCGGCGGTTGCGCCATTGTGTAGTAAAATCTGCACGCAGCAGTGATGAGAAAACAGCAGACGTTTTAGGTATATTAATTTGCATAAGTATTGTTTTAAAACAGGTTGAATTAAGCACGCACCTCCCTGCCGGTGAGGGCAATAAACACATCTTCCAGCGTAACCTTGCCCCTGCGGGAAACGGCTATCACTTCGGGGTCGTTCCGGTGTTTATCAATCAGTGTCTGCGGGGTATCTATGGTTATTACCCTCCCATGGTCAATAATGCCTATTCGGTCACAAACAGCCTCCGCCTCTTCCATACTGTGGGTGGTAATTAATACCCCATGCCCTTTTTCGCGAATAGCCTCAATACGCTCCCAAAGCTGGCGGCGGCTTTGCGGGTCAAGCCCTGTGGTAGGTTCATCCAGCAGTACCAATCGCGGATTGTGTATGGTGGCAATTACCAGCGATACCCTTTGTTGCTGCCCGCCTGAAAGTTGGCCAAACCGCTTTCTTTCAGCCTCTTCCAGGTTTATATTGCGCAGTATGGCTTTTAGTTTTTCGCCCGGCATATTAACACCATAAATACCCGCATACAACTGCAGTATTTCAGCAACAGTAAGCTCGGGCTGAAAACTGGTTGACTGCAACTGACCCCCCATTGCCGCACGGGCATGCAGCGGCTTTTCGCGGTTATTATAACCAGCCACCGTAACAGTGCCCGAATATGGTTTAAGCAAGCCTTCCACAACACTAAGCGTACTGGTTTTGCCTGCGCCATTTGGCCCCAGCAGGCCAAATATTTCGCCTTCGCGCACATCAAAACTTACATTATTTACCGCCTGAAAGCTGCCGTAAAAAACGTTAACGTTATCAACCTGCAGTATAAGCTCACCCTGGGAATTACTCATGTATAAATGGTTGTTTTTACAATATTGTTTTACTAAACGAATGTCAAAACTAATGGCACAAAGTACCAAAGTATACAGCCAATAGGCGGGACTAATTTAGTGGGCGGTAAGTGCCGGTTTAAAGTCGGTGAACGTTGTTAGCACACGCACCTATTGAATACTTAAAAAGTAACGCCGCTTACGTACAGGCATAAAAAAAGGGGCTCGAATTAAAATTCCACCCCGGTAAAATCCAATATCCTATGAAAAACCAACATTATGTTTACAATAAGCATACCAACATGATTTTTAGCGTAAAACAGGCATAAATGGCGGCATTTATTCCCATTTTCGGAATTTTGTTATTTACTTTTGGGAAAATGGAAAATACAGATAACCTTATTAACATTCAGATACTCTTCCCGGTACATAGCTGGCCGCAGATGCAGTAAGACGAATTAAAATAGACATCCGCCTCCGCCTGGAAATTACTGCCTCAGCCGGTTTACAAGCCACATTGGCTGTTATATTCAACAGTTACCAAACAATTTATCTGCTAAAACTAAACAGCGCTTTACTATTGGGGTGTTATAAAGTATAACAACGAAAGATTAGCCCA
>CAZRDD010000746.1:0-2344 GCA_964598675.1 uncultured Parafilimonas sp. | reverse complement strand
ATAACGCCTTATCGCTCAACGTGTTTGAACCCGGCGAGGTAGCGGCCACTGCGGGCACCTCCGGCGTTATTTATGGTGTTAGCGATGCACTGGATTACGACCGGCAATCGCGGGTAAACACATTTGCCCATGTTAACTACACACAAACCAACAAACGGCTGGGCATATTGCTGTGTATAAACGGCACCGGCATTCTTAATAAATGGATTAAAAACCTTGCCGGTACTGCGGCGGGTTATGCGGCCCTTAACGATGAAGCCATGTTACTTAACCCCGGCAGCGATAACTTATATATTCTGCCGTTTGGTAATGGCGCGGAGCGTATGTTAAACAACAAGCTGGTGGGCGCACATATACATAACATTGACCTTAACAAGCATACCGCCACCCACCTGTACAGGGCCGGGCAGGAGGGCATTGCCTACTCCTTTAAATACGGGCTGGATATTATGCGCAGCAACGGTATGCACCCAAAAGTTATACGTGCAGGCAAGGCCAACATGTTTTTAAGCCCGGTGTTTACGCAGGCTTTTGTTAATGTTACCAATGTGCCCGTTGAACTGTACGAAAGCGATGGCAGCATTGGCGCAGCACTTGGAGCAGGCATTGGGGCCAATATTTTCAGCAGTGCCAAAGAGGCTTTTGCCAATATGAAACAGCTTGGCGTTATTGAACCCGATGGCAAAAACAGCTATGATGAGCATTACACAAAATGGCTTACCTACCTTAACCAGGAACTGATGGAGTTACCGGAGTAAGGTGTAAGGTGAAGGGCGGAAGGTGTAGGGAAGAAGGAGGAGTACACAGGCTTTTAGATTATTTACAAAACAAGAAACACATCATCATAAACAATAACTTTAAACTAATACTATGGCAGTTTTAACAGGCAACACTGAGTTTTTTAAAGGGATAGGCCAAATTAAATTTGAGGGTACTGAAACAGATAACCCGCTTGCCTTTCGCTGGTACGATGAAAATAAAATTGTTGCAGGCAAAACCATGAAAGAGCATTTGCGCTTTGCCTGCGCATACTGGCACTCGTTTGTAGGCAATGGCGGTGACCCTTTTGGCGAACCTACCCACATATACGACTGGAATGCAAAAGCTGATGCCGTTGAAAGGGCAAAAGATAAAATGGATGCTGCTTTTGAATTTATTACCAAGCTTAACATGCCTTACTATTGCTTTCACGATGTGGATGTGGTGGATTACACCAACGACATTGCAGAAAACGACAGGCGTTTACAAGCCCTGGTAGCGTATGCTAAAGAAAAACAAGCGGCAACAGGTGTTAAACTATTGTGGGGTACCGCCAACCTGTTTAGCAACAGGCGTTATATGAACGGTGCTGCCACCAACCCCGATTTTCATGTACTGGCCCACGGTGCTGCACAGGTAAAAGCAGCCCTGGATGCCACCATTGAACTGGGTGGAGAAAACTACGTTTTTTGGGGTGGCCGCGAAGGCTATATGAGCCTGCTTAATACCGACATGAAACGTGAGCAGGAACACCTGGCGATGTTTTTGCACAAAGCAAAAGACTATGCACGCGCCAATGGCTTTAAAGGCACCTTTTTTATTGAGCCTAAGCCTTGTGAGCCTACCAAGCACCAGTACGATTATGACAGCGCTACTGTTATAAGCTTTTTGCGCCAATACGACCTGCTTGCTGATTTTAAACTGAACATTGAAGTAAACCACGCTACCCTTGCGGGCCACACCTTTACGCACGAGTTGCAGGTGGCAGCCGATGCTGGCTTACTCGGCAGTATTGATGCCAACAGAGGCGATACACAAAACGGCTGGGATACTGACCAGTTCCCCAACAACATTAATGAGCTTACAGAAGCGTTATTAATCATTCTTGAGAATGGCGGCTTTGGCGGCGGCGGTATAAACTTTGACGCTAAACGCAGAAGAAACAGTACCGACCCTGCCGACCTGTTTTATGCACACATAGGCGGTATGGACACCTTTGCAAGGGCATTGGTTGTGGCTGACAAGATTTTGCAAAATGGCGAATACAATAAAATTAGAAAAGATCGTTACGCAAGCTTCGACAGCGGCAAAGGTGCTGCATTTGAAGCGGGTGTAGTGTCGCTTGAAGAGTTAAGGGAATATGCTATTGCCAATGGCGAACCTGCGGTTATTAGCGGCAAACAGGAATACCTGGAAAATTTAATAAACAGGTTTATTTAAATAGTTTGTTTGATTGCGGATTTCAACAGAGGCTGGCAGGTTAATTACCTTGCCGGCCTCTTATTTTTTATTACAGGTTTATATCAACTTGGGTCTCTGCATTTGCCTTTATGGTTAGCTTTCGGGGTATGATGTCAACTATTTC
>CAZRDD010000745.1:0-2364 GCA_964598675.1 uncultured Parafilimonas sp. | reverse complement strand
CTAATGCTGATAACAAAATACCAGGATAAAAAGAACGTTATAAAATACATACGTAATAACGGTACCGAAACATGGATGTACAGCGATGATTTTTTTGTATTGCACGACCTTAGCCATTTTGCATTAGAGAAAGCACTTGGGTATACCACAGCCTTTATGGGTATGCTTAACAATGGTACATCCATACAGGATTTTGAGGACAGAGATATACGCAACAAGCTAACCATAACCAAAGAAGCGCTGTACGCCGAAAATATGGCCAACCTTTTTTTGATGGAAACGGCACAAGGCAATTTTACCAACCTTAACGAAGTTATTAAACAAGCCCATGACGCTGTAAGTAAAAACTACCCCGCACCCGTTTTAACGGAGGAAAACATAGCCAATATACGTACTGCCCTGCGTAATTTAATAAGCATTTGGCGCAGCCTGCCAGCAGGCAAAACCTTACAACTGGAATATATTATTTAATTTGCCGCTTCCATAACAGGAGGCTTGTTTGTAATAAAGACGGCTTTATATGAAAGAAGTTACCGTAAGGTGTGCCCGCTTTGTATAATGTCCTTTATAAGTTAAGATACAGGCTTCCCCAATTGGCAATTTTACATACTATGCAATTTCAAACATCAATAAACATAAAGCCTTTACAACCGTATATTGGTTACCGCGATAAAATACTATTAACAGGCTCCTGCTTTACTGAGCATATTGGCAACCATTTAATGGATGCCAAGTTTAATGTACTGCAAAACCCAAATGGCATTTTGTTTGACCCTATAAGTGTTTGCAAAAGCCTGGTATCCTACGTACAAAACCGGCAATACACGGCTGATGACCTTTTTTATGCAGATGAGTGCTGGCATAGCTGGCAGCACCACAGCCGCTTTTCAAATATTGATAAAGAGGAATGCCTGCATAATATTAACGCCTCGCAAAAAGCTGCACACCATTTTTTGCGCGATGCAGAATGGCTTATCATCACATTAGGCTCATCCTTTATATACAAGCTGGTGGATGAAGGCGGCGCAAGTGTTGCCAACTGCCATAAGGTACCTGCCAAAAAATTTATTAAGCACCTGTGCAGTATAGAAGAAACGGTTACAGCCCTTGATGGCGCTATGCACCAACTGTTTAATTATAACCCCAACCTTAAAATAATTTTTACCATAAGCCCGGTAAGGCATTTAAGGGATGGCGTTGTTGATAATAACCGCAGCAAAGCAAGGCTTATTGAAGCGGTACACCACATGGTAAACAAGTTTGATAAACTGTACTACTTTCCTGCTTACGAACTGGTGATTGATGTGCTGCGCGATTACCGCTTTTACGATATTGACCTTGCCCACCCCAATTATGCGGGTACACAATATGTATTGGAAAGGTTTACCGAAAGCTGTATGGATGCAGATACAAGGGGTTTAATGGAGGAAATTAAAAAGATAGTGACTGCAAAAAATCATAAGCCTTTTAACCCGCAATCCAGCCTGCATAAACAGTTTTTAACAACACAAGCCGCAAGGGTGCAATTATTACAACAGCAGTACCCCTACCTTGATTTTACTGCTGAATTGAATTATTTTAATGCGTAGGCTATCAAAAAACTAATGAATCCTGTCGCCCCTTACTTCAGTAGATTTCATCACGTCAGCTTCGTAAGCAAGCCACTCCTGCCAGCGCTTGCGTACTTTGGCGGCATCTATATACGTTTCGGCCAGTTCAATAAAAAGTGTGTAATGGCCCGCTTCGCTTTCCATAAAGCGGCGGTAAAAATTACACAAATACTCATCGTTCAGCCCCTCACTCAGCCTTTTAAACCGCTCGCAACTGCGCGCTTCAATAAGGGCCATAGTAAGCATATTATCCAAAAAACGCCCTTCTTCGCTACCGCCTTTTTGCTGAAAAGCCAATAACTTATTTACATAAACATCCTTACGCTGCCTGCCCAATGGCAGTTTTCGGCGGCGCAACTCCTGTAGCACTAACCTGAAATGCCCCCACTCCTCGGTTACAATGGGTGCCAGTGCATTTACAAGCTTTTCCTTTTCCGAATTATTTTGAATAATAGTTATACAACTGGTGGCGGCTTTTTGCTCGCAATAAGCATGGTCCGTCAATATCTCCTGCAGGCTTATACCGGCAAGGTTAACCCAGCGGGGGTCGGTTGGCAATTGCAGGCCAAGTATGTTTTTGGTATCGTCAGAAAACTCGTACCCGATATTCTCACTCATAGCTTTAAAAATGCAAAGGTAAAATATTTGCAGGTATAAGCATGCACGGCATAAATACTCCAGAAACGGCCATTTGAAGCCTGCGTTTCTCTTATTCAATCCATAAGAGCTACCCCCTCTCTAATGTAAAAAATCA
>CAZRDD010000744.1:0-2366 GCA_964598675.1 uncultured Parafilimonas sp. | reverse complement strand
TATACTCTTTCTGAAAAAATTAAAGAATAATGAAAGTATCAAACGAAACCAAAATAGGCGCACTTACAGTAATTTCTGTTACTTTTTTTATGCTGGGTTTCAATTTTTTAAAAGGCAAAAGCCTTTTTAAAACGGGTAATTTTTTATACGCAAAGTACCCCGATGCCAAAAAAATAGGCTCCTCCGACCCTGTTTATATCAATGGGTTTAAAGTGGGCAGTGTTTATGAAACTACTACAGAAGATGATAACCTTACCAATATAGTGGTGGCTATAAAACTTAACACAGCCTATAACATACCCGATAATTCAACAGCCGCTATAGAAACCAGCCCGTTGGGCGGTTCGGATATTGCTATAACATTGGGCAACAGTACAAAATACCTTCAGCCGGGCGATACTATCCGCAGCGTTAACGACCCCGGCATGCTTGGCGCACTCACCAACAAACTAGCCCCCGTTGCCGACCAGCTAAAGGCTACCCTTGCATCGCTTGATACGGTATTAAAAAATGTAAACACCGTTTTAGACCCCACCACCAAAGGCAATTTACAAAGTGTTATAGGCAATATCAGCAAAGCTTCGGCCAATATAGTGGTATCTACTGCATCGATGCAGGAATTGCTAAATACAGAAACGGGTACACTGGCAAAATCGCTGGACAATGTGAACGCTTTCACAAAAAACCTGGCAGATAACAATGTAAAAATTACCCACGTACTTAGTAATATAGACAGTACCACCACCCACCTTTCAAAAGCTGATATTGAAGGTGTTGTTAATAATTTTAAAATTTCTGCCTCAAAACTCAATGAGTTACTGGCAAAAGCAAATTCCACCGATGGTTCTATTGGTGCGCTGGTAAACAGTAAAGACCTGTATAACAACATTAACAACTCAGTACGCAGCCTAAATATTTTAATGGACGACTTGCGGGTACACCCCAAGCGTTATGTTAATATTTCGGTGTTTGGCAAAAAAGACAAAGGAAATTACTTAATTAGCCCCCTGAAAGACAGTACACAACCAGCAACACCCGCAGTACACTAAAAAGTAAGGCCGGTGCTGCCTGTAATAATTGCAAAAATACAACTGCAAAGAAGAGTTGCCTGTTACTGATTAAGTATAATTATACACACCGGAATGATTAAACTCGAAAGGCTTTTTGCATTTTATAAAAAATCAAGTACACTGGTACGGGCTTGTTTGTTATTGACAGCCTTTATTGCCACCGGGTTACAGGCAAAAGCCCAGGCTGACACCTCCGCAAAAACACAGGTAATTATATTGCATGCCGACAGGTTGAACATGCAAAAATTAAACGATACCACCCAACTAACCTCACTGGGTGGCAATGCAGCGGTTAAACAAGACAGTACGCTGTTTTTTGCAGATAGTATTGTTTTAAACAAATCGAAAAACATACTGGAGGCTTTTGGCAAAGTACATATTAACGACCGGGACAGTATACATATTTATTCCGATTACCTTAAATACCTGTCGAAAGAAAAAAAGGCACACCTTAAAGGGAGTGTAAAGTTAACCGATGGCAAAAGCGCCCTTACCACCCCCGACCTTGATTATGATGTAAATACAAAAATGGGCATTTACACCAATGGAGGTAAAGTAGTTACTAAAACATCGGTACTTACCAGTAAGGAAGCTTTTTACTACGGCGAAACGAGGGATATTTATTTTAAGAAGCAGGTACTGATGGTAGACTCCGGCTACACCGTTAAAACTGATACCCTTTTATACAACACCAATACCGATATAGCCACCTTTACAGTGCCCACTGTTATTACCAGCGGCAGCCGTAAAGTGTACACTACCGATGGCACGTATGATATGCAGCAAAAGCAGGCACACTTTAACAAGCGCCCCGAAATACACGACAGCACAACCGTGCTGATTGCCGACGAAGTAGCATCGGACTCTGCCGGTTTTGGCGAAGCAAGGGGTAATGTGGTGTACAGGGATACCGCGCAGGGCATCACCCTTTTTAGCAACAACCTTAAAACCAACCGCAACGAAGGTTCATTTTTGGCAACACTTAAGCCAGTGATGATTTTGAAACAAGACCTTGATTCCATTTTTATCGCTGCCGATACGCTTTATTCAGCCAAACTTACTGACATACGTAAATACAGGAAGATACCGGTTATTATAGACTCTATGCCGGTGAAAGACAGCGCTGCACTGGAACGCGACAGCAGTAATCGTTTTTTTGAAGCATACTACCATGTCCGCATTTTTACAGACTCACTGCAGGCCGTTGGCGACAGCTTGTTTTACTCTGCAGAGGACTCGGTTTTCAGGCTGTTTAAACAGCCTGTGCTATGGGCCAAAGAAAGCCAGATAACCGGT
>CAZRDD010000743.1:0-2375 GCA_964598675.1 uncultured Parafilimonas sp. | reverse complement strand
CCCGTAGGCCGCGTGGAAGG
Organism: uncultured Parafilimonas sp.; assembly: GCA_964598675.1. GTDB lineage: Bacteria > Bacteroidota > Bacteroidia > Chitinophagales > Chitinophagaceae > JABDFW01. The sequence continues at coordinate 2,355 of CAZRDD010000743.1, read as the reverse complement.
CGACCTTGATGTAAACGTATATATGGAAAATGGCGTAGTAACCCGCGCCAATACCCAGGCCTCTATGTTTCGTGGTTTTGAAATAATTTTAAAAGGCAAAGACCCGCAGGCGGGCCTTATTGTTACCCCGCGCGCTTGTGGTATTTGCGGAGGCTCGCATTTGTATTGCGCATCATCAGCGCTGGATACCGCCTGGAAAACAACACTCTCTCCCAACGCCCTGCTGCTAAGGGCTATAGGCCAGGCCAGCGAAAGCCTGCAAAGTGTGCCACGCTGGTTTTACGCCATTTTTGCAACTGACCTTGCCAACAAAAAATTTGCCAACAAACCCCTGTATGCAGAGGTAGCCAAACGCTGGTCGGCTTACGTTGGCACTTCTTTCCAAACCGGTTTAACCGCCAGCGGCAGGCCGGTAGAAATTTATGCCATTTTTGGCGGGCAGTGGCCGCACAGCAGTTATATGGTGCCCGGTGGTGTAATGAGTGCGCCTACCCTTAAAGATATTACCCGCAGCCATGCTATTTTAAACCAGTTTAAAAACGACTGGCTGGAGCCCATTTGGCTGGGTTGCTCTATTGAGCGCTATATGCAAATAAAAAGCTGGGATGATATGATGGCCTGGCTGGATGAAAACGAAAGCCACCGCAACAGCGACCTTGGCCTTTACCTGCGTGCCGGTATTGAATTTGGCCTTGATAAATTGGGCCAGGGCCTTGGCAAATACATTGCCTATGGTACTTACCTGCATAAGGACAGATACAACAACCCCACTATTGAAGGCCGCAACCAGGCGCTTATACAGAGCAGCGGTTTTTACGATGGCAAAAACTACCATGTGTTTGACCAAAGCCAGGTATTTGAGCATGTTAAGCATAGCTGGTACAAGGATGCACCAGCCGCACATCCGTTTAACGAAGATGTACCCGTGCCACTGAAATCATCTATACTGGAGAACACTGATTTTGCAGGCAAATACAGTTGGGCAAAATCGCCCCGCTACATGGGCCAGGCCGCTGAAGCAGGCCCGCTGGCAAGGGTTATTATGAACGCTAACCCGGCCAACCTGCCCCACCAGATACAGGACCCCCTGTTTGGCGATATTATGCAAAAGCTTGGGCCTAGCGTTTTTGTACGTTGCCTTGCACGCGTGCATGAAATGACCCGCACTTACATGAATATTAACCAGTGGCTGAGCGAAATAAGGCTTGATGACGAGTTTTATATAAAACCCGTTGAACGCGATGGCCAGGGCTTTGGTGCCACCGAAGCCGCCCGTGGTGCCCTTGCACACTGGATTGAAGTAAAAGATGGAGTTATAAAAAATTACCAGATTATGGCACCTACCACCTGGAATGTTGGCCCTAAAGATGAAAATAATAACCCCGGTGCTATAGAGGCTGCTTTAATGGGCCTTGAAATTGAGGACGAGAACGACCCCGTAGAAGTTGGCCTGGTGGCCCGCAGCTTTGACAGTTGCCTGGTTTGTACAGTGCATGCGCACGACAACAAATCTGGCAAGGAACTGGCCCGTTTTAAACTGTAGTTCAACAGCAATTCGATAGGTTAGGTAAAACCCGTTAAAACAGTTTAACGGGTTTTCTTTTCATAAAAGCCCGTAATGGTGTTTGCAGTAAAGCTTTTTTACAGCTTATTTTAATTGTTGCGATGGAGGCCTCATTAAAAAATATAATTAACTTGTAGTATGGAAACGATTGCCGCTTTAAAAACAGCCATTATGGGTTTTGGCAACCCGGTGCGCAGCGATGATGCAGTGGGTGTATACGTTGTTACCGAATTACAAAAAAAACTACAGCACAGGCAAGATATTACCGTATTTGATATGGGTACCTCCCCTTTTGAAATTTTGTTTCAGCTTAAAGGGCATAGCCAGATAATTATTGTAGACGGGGTGGTTAATTCCGGCGAGGCCGATGGTACGCTGTTTCATTTGCCTGCATCGGAAATACAGGCACAAATACAGGACGACCCGATGCTTTTTCTGCATGGCATGAAGTGGGACCAGGCCCTTAGCTACGCAAAAAAACTAATGGGCAGCGGGTTTCCTGAGAATAACATTTCGGTGTACCTGGTGGCTATTTCGGAGATACGCATTAACATGGAGCTGAGCAGCGCCGTTAAGCAAGCCGCAGACCGCCTGGTGGAAACGATATTAAGTAACCTGTAAATGTAAAACATGCTTCTGCCAAAAGAAACAGTAACGGGTAACAAGCCGTTTGATGCCAGTAGTGGCGTGTACCTTGCCGCAGGCCATATATGTATTAAAAAAGCAGTGGTAGAACAGGTATTTGGTACCGAAACGGTTGTGCTTACTGTTTTTTATGCAAAGGACAATAC
>CAZRDD010000742.1:0-2386 GCA_964598675.1 uncultured Parafilimonas sp. | reverse complement strand
TATGCAGTACCACTACCCGGGCAATGTAAGGGAACTAAAGGCTATAATTGACCTGGCCGCTGTAATGTGCAGCGGCGGTGAAGTGGATGCAGGTGATATTACGTTTACAAAAGCAAGGTCGCCCGAATTGATGATGACCGATGAAAAAACTTTTAGGGAATATACTGTGCAAATAATACAATACTACCTGAAAAAATACAACGGCAATGTTTTAACTGTGGCAAAAAAGTTAGATCTCGGCAAGTCTACCATTTATAAAATGATTCAGGAAAAAGAAGTATCCTTTTAAAATCCAGCAATTTTCAATATCCTAAAACAGCCAAAAAAAAATTACATTGGAAAATATAACCCTGGTGAAACAACTGCAGCAGGAGCAGGCATTGAGGCGCCAGCTTGAAGAAGAGCTTGCGCGAAAGGAACAGGAGAATGCACATTTGCAAAGTGCCCTTGCTAAAGCAAAAAACGATGTTGCTGTAACCTTTACACAAATAAGCAATAGTGAAAAAAGATACCGCGACCTGTTTAATCTTGGCCAGGCACTAATTTGCACGCACGATATAAATGGGGTGCTTTTGTCCGTTAACCCGGCTATTTGCAAGGCTTTAGGCTTTACTGAAGAGGAGCTAATAGGTAAAAAGATTAGTGATTTCATGCCCTCTTACGATAAAGCTGCATTTCAGGAAAAATACCTTGATGTAATAAACAAAAACGGCGTGGCCAAGGGCCTTTTTTCCATCATTACCAAATTAGGTAACAAAGTTTATTTATTATACCAAAATTATAAAGCCGAAGAGGCAGGTACAGAGCCGTACATAATAGGTTTTTCGCAGGATATTACCGAAAGAAAAAATACAGAAGAAGTATTACGAATAAGCGAAGAAAAATACAGGGGGATTATAGAAAATATGAACATCGGCTTGCTTGAAACCGATGCAGAGGAAAAAATAAGGTATGCAAACCAAAGCTTTTGCAGTATATGTGGTTACCAGGCCGAGGAACTTTACGGTAAAACCATTGCCGAAATTTTTGCAGGCAGCGAGGGCATTTTGCGCGTATACGAGAAAAGTGTGAACAAGGGCGCCAGTACCTCCGAGGCTTACGAGGTAGCTGTACGCAACAGAAAAGGAGAGCCCCGGTGGCTGCTGGTAAGCATCATCCCAATTTACGATTCGCAGAACAAATTAAGCGGTACAACAAGCATACATATTGATATTACCAGGCAAAAAGTGCTGGAGCATAAATTGCTGGAAGCAAAGCTGGAGGCAGAGGAGTCTGCACGCGCCAAAGATGTATTTTTAACCAACATGAGCCACGAAATACGCACCCCTATGAATGCCATAACAGGCATGGGGCGGCAGTTGCAAAAAACACCGTTGAACAGCCAGCAGCAGTTTTTTCTTGATACCATCAATACGGCAGCGGCCAACTTGTTGGTGATAATTGATGATATATTAGACCTCTCTAAAATTGAATCGGGTCGCCTTAGCCTGCAGCACAAAGCTTTTAGCATGGCCGATGTGTTAGATAAAGCTGCTTTTATAATGGGGCAAAAGGCAAAGGAAAAAGGCATTGCACTTGCCAAAACAATTGATACCACACTTGCACCTTTTTTTAAGGGCGATATGCACCGGCTAAGCCAGGTGATAAACAACTTATTGAGCAATGCAATAAAGTTTACTGAAAAAGGCCAGGTAACACTTAGCTGCGCAGTGTTACAGGATAAAGGCAACAGGCAGGTAATACAGGTAACTGTAAAAGATACCGGCGTGGGGATGAGCAGTGAGTTTTTAAAAGTTGTTTTTAACAAGTTTACGCAGGAAGATGGAGGAGCCCTTAAGTACGGTGGCACAGGCCTGGGCATGAGCATTTGTAAATACCTTGTAGAAGCGATGGGGGGTAAAATATCCGTAGAAAGCGAAAAGGGCAGTGGTACCACGGTGCATTTCATTGTTTCGTTAGAAAAGAGCGAAAAAAGCGAACTTGAAGATGTTAAACCAGGTGGTATTAGCGAAGGTATTTTAAAAGGCCTTACTGTTTTATTGGTTGAAGACAATGAAATGAACCGGATAGTTGCCAATACGGTATTGGCTGAGTACGGTGCAACAGTTAGCGAAGCACTAAACGGCCAGGAGGCGGTTGATTTGCTGAGGCAAAAGATGTTTGATGTTGTTTTAATGGATATACGCATGCCGGTGATGGATGGTATTGAAGCTGCAAAAATTATACGCAGCGAGGTTTCTGCCACGGTGCCCATTATAGCTTTAACGGCAAATGTGGTAAAAGGGGAGAAGGAGCGCTGTATAAGTGCGGGCATGAATGAGTTTATTGGTAAGCCTTTTGATGAAACTATGCTTATTAAATGCATAGCCAGGTTAACAAACAGAAG
>CAZRDD010000741.1:0-2393 GCA_964598675.1 uncultured Parafilimonas sp. | reverse complement strand
TTTGTTCCAGCTATTTATGTAGGTATTATAATAGTTTGCAAGCACTTCCTGCCCATACTCAAGCCTGCGGGCAAACTGCTCCCTGGTAAAGCTTTCGCGGTGGCGATGAATGTACCATTCAAAGTCGCTCACCAGCGTTTCGCGGGGCAGAAAGTTGTTGTTGTTATCCCGCATTTTCTTAAACAACTGCTCCAGGGCGTAATGCACAGCCGAGCCAAATTCGGTAGCCTCATTTTTAGGGGAGGGGATGCGCACCATATTCCTGAAATAAAACTCCAGCGGGCATTTTAAATAGTTGTTCAGCGCCGTTACGTTCATGGTAAACTTTTCCAGCAGGCGGCCAATAAGTTCTTCCTCCACCTTTTCAATTTCGGGCGCAAGGTCTTCCTGCAGCGTAAGTAACTGAAAAGTTGCCAGCACTTCTGCATCAAGGTACACCTTCTCCACCGGCAGTTGATGCTGCTCCTGTATTTCGGCAATAAACATGGATGGCTCCATCTCTTTGCCATCATTTTTAAACCTGCTCCACGATATATGTAAATGCTGCTCTGCCCTGGTAAGCGCTACATAAAAAAGCCGCCTCAATTCTTCGGTATCACGCTGGCTTACATCGGTATTGGCGGTAGAAAAAACGGTATCGGGCAACCGGTACCCGCCGGAAGGCTTGCGTTTCTTCTCCCAAAAACCGGCGTTACAACCTGCAAAAAACACATGCTCAAACTCAAGCCCCTTGCTGCCATGCGCTGTTAACAGGTTAATGCCTTTATCGCTGCCGCTTACCTGTACCAGCGGTAATGGCAGCCCTTCTTTTTCCATCAGGTCAATGGTGGTTATCAATTGCTGTATACGCAAAAATGGGTTGCGGTGTGTTTCATCGCGTATAAAATCAAAAAAGCCGGTAAGTACCTGCAGCAGCCACAATTTTTCGGGGCTTAACATTATTACGTTCAGCACACCCGCTTCGCGTACAAGATGTTCAGCCAGCACCTGCATGGTAACATTGGGCACATCTGCAATAAGCTTTTCAATTACGGCACCTGCTTTTTTTAAATTGGCGTTAATGCCGGTTGAAAACAGGTCTTTGGGTGGCTGGTTGCTTTTTTCAATAAGCAGTTTACGAATGGCTGTTTTCTCGTTACCAAACTGCTTTTCGGCAACCTCCATGCTTAGTTTGGCTATTTCAACGGGCGGTATACCAAACCAGTCAAAATGCAATATTTCAAACAGCTGTTCATCGCCACTAAAAGGTATCTCGTGTTCCGATGCAAGGTAACGCAGCAATAAAATAAGCTTTTGCGCCAGGGGTATTTCAAGAATATTAAGGTTTCGTTTACTGTATGCAGGTATATTGTTTTGTTTAAGGTATTGCACCAGCTCCTCACCATATTTATTCTCTTTGTAAATAATGGCTATTCTTCCCGGCTCAATATTTTGTTGCAGCAATGCCTGCACCTGCCGGGTAATGCCTATCATTTCCTGCCGTTGGGTTTCGTATTCCTGTAAAACAGGGTGCGGCAATATGGCTGTGCCAAAGTATTTTGCTGAGACAAGGTCTTTACTAAGCCCATCAATTTGCTTCACCAGGCGGTCTGCATTCTGGTCAATCAAGGTTTTTGAAACATCCAGAATTGGTTGTACGGAGCGGTAGTTATTGGTAAGCACCACTGTTAAAAGGTGCTTTTTGTAGCTGGTGGCAAACGACAGCATATTTTCAACGTTGGCCCCCTGAAAGCGGTAAACGCTCTGGTCATCATCGCCCACTACAAAAACGTTGGGCTTTTCCCAGTAATTTATCAGCAATTGCACCAGCCTGTTTTGTGTACCGCTGGTATCCTGGTATTCATCTACCAGTATGTATAAAAACTGCTCCTGGTAACGGGAGAGTAATGCCGCATTCTCGGTAAAGGCTTTCAGTACCCAGTTAATCATGTCATCAAAATCGTACCGGTTGGCCTTTTGCATCAACTGCTGAAAATTGTCAAACTCGTTTACTGCCGCCCGCAGTTTCTCCATTTTTTCCGTTTCCTCGGCAATTTTATCGGTGCGCACATCGCCTTTTTTAAAACTGCCGGTAGCCCTTTTGGCTATGTATTCATCCCTGGTGGGCAGGGAGGTGAGGTATTCATTAATTTTTTGGGTGATGTAAGCGGACGACCACCCCTCGCGCTTCATAGTGCTGAACAGTTGCTGAAGGTTGTTTATTTCAAAATACACATCGCCCCGGTAACGTTTAAGGGGGTGATTTTTGGGGAAGGCATCAATCAGCTTTCTAAAAAGGTCAATCCGCTCCAGGTCCGAAACAGGGTCCAGGCTCAGTTTTTCAAACAGGTTTAAATTGTCCTGTATAACATCGTTACAAAACGCGTGAAAGGTGTAAATATTAACCTTGTAGG
>CAZRDD010000740.1:0-2398 GCA_964598675.1 uncultured Parafilimonas sp. | reverse complement strand
TAAAACGCACAGCCGCCTATTTCACCCAGGCATACATCGCTGCCCCCGGTTTTAAATTCACCCTTTGTAAAGCACATGGGTTGCGAGCCGTCGCAACAGCCTCCACTTTGGTGAAACATAAGCGGGCCGTTAACTGCCTGCAACTTTTGTATCAGGTCAAGTGTGGCCTGGGTAGCAATAACCCTTTTAACGGACATGCTGTTTACATTTAAATATTACCAAATAGGTTATAAACCACGTAGTGGCACAACGTTTTTTTGAATAGGTTTTCATAAAAAACGTTGCGCCACTTAGCAAATTAGCATATTATGCTACCAGGTTTAAACAGGCTAAAAGAAACCAAGCTTGCTCTTGCTGTAAGAGATAAGCATGTTCTTTGTTTGCCTGTAATGGTTTAGCATCATTTTATGGGTTTCCCTGCCAAAGCCAGATTTTTTGTACCCGCCAAATGGAGCGTGTGCAGGGTAAGCATGGTAGCAGTTAACCCAAACACGGCCTGCCTGTATGGCACGCGGCACCTGGTACAGTTCGTGCGCATCGCGTGTCCAAACGCCTGCCCCCAAACCATAAAGAGTATCGTTTGCAATAGCAATGGCTTCTTCGGTGGTTTTAAACGTAGTTACGCTGGTAACCGGCCCAAATATCTCCTCCTGAAACACCCTCATTTTGTTGTGGCCATGAAATATGGTAGGCTTAATATAATAACCATGTTCAAGACCGCTGTTTATATTAAATGGTTCGCCACCGCAAAGCACCTGCGCACCTTCCTGCCTGCCAATATCAAAATAGCTTAATATTTTGTTGTACTGGTCTTCGCTGGCCTGTGCGCCCATCATTGTTTCGCTGTCAAGCGGGTTACCCATTTTAATGGCCTGTGCGCGGCGTACCACTCTTTCCATAAACTTATCATAAATGCTTTCGTGTACCAGCATACGGCTTGGGCAGGTACAAACCTCACCCTGGTTAAGGGCAAACATAACTGCACCTTCTACAGCTTTATCAAAAAACTCATCGTCATGATCGGCTACAGAGGCAAAAAAGATATTAGGGCTTTTACCGCCCAGCTCCATCGTAACAGGTATCAGGTTTTCTGAAGCATACTGCATAATAAGCCTGCCGGTGGTAGTTTCGCCAGTAAATGCAACTTTGCTAATGTTTTTTGATGTTGCCAGCGGTTTGCCAGCTTCAATACCAAAGCCGGTAACAACGTTTAATACGCCAGCCGGTAATAAATGGCCAATCAGTTCCATCATCACCATGATGCCCGTGGGGGTTTGTTCAGCAGGTTTTACCACAACACAACAGCCAGCGGCAAGGGCGGGTGCAATCTTCCAGGCAGCCATTAATAAAGGAAAGTTCCAGGGTATAATCTGCCCAACTACGCCAATGGGTTCGTGTATCTGCAGGCTTACAGTGGTTTCGTCATGCTCGCTCATCGTACCTTCTTCAGCACGTATAACACCGGCATAGTAACGAAAATGGTCAACCACCAGTGGCAGGTCGGCCGCGCGTGTTTCGCGTATTGCCTTGCCATTATCTACTGTTTCAACCCTTGCCAGGTACTCCAGGTTATCTTCAATTACCTGTGCAATTTTCAACAAAATGTTGCTGCGGCTGGCTGCGGAACTCTTGCTCCAGGCAGGGAAGGCTGCCCAGCCTGCTGCAATGGCTTTTTCAACGTCTTCGGCATTGCCGCGTGCGGCCTGCGTAAACACTTTTCCATCAATGGGGCTGACGTTATCAAAATATTCGCCGCTGCTGGGTTTTACCCAGGCACCATTAATGTAATGGTCGTAACGGTCTTTAAACTCGGGGCGTGCCACGACAGTACTTTTGGGCGCGGCAATTGTTGCGGTACTCATATAGAAGCAATGTTTAAGTGAAATGATGTGTAAATATTTTATTAAACTGGCTTAAAACACTTGAAAATCGTATTAAAAAATAGCACGATTGTACCTTTTGTTATGTACACCAGCACAAATAGCTGTACCTTAACCTCTGAATTTAACGGTACTTGCCATGCCATCTAACAACAAACTGGAGAAGATAGACCTTACCAATCCCAAATATTTACAAACGCTGGTGGAAAACCGGCGTATTTTTAATTTAAAGAACTGTGAGCTGAACATTTTTGAATCGTACCAGGAAACTTACCGGGTACCACTTACCTTTAACGATTTTGTGGTAACCAGCATGGTGCGCGGTAAAAAAATAATGCACCTGTTTAACGAGCCTGCCTTTGAATACCTGCCTGGCGAAACGGTAATTGTGCCTGCCAACGAAACAATGGTGATTGATTTTCCTGAAGCAGAAGCGGCAAACCCCACCCAGTGTATTGCGCTGGCCGTTGACAGCCAATATGTAAACAACACAGTTAATGACCTTAACGAGCACTACG
>CAZRDD010000739.1:0-2402 GCA_964598675.1 uncultured Parafilimonas sp. | reverse complement strand
CGTAGGTAAGGGGTAACCACCCCGTTAGTATTTTGTCAAAATCCATTTCGGTATAGGGGTCAAAATGTATATCGGCCAGCATATTGGCCGCGTTGGCCGCAAGTGGGTTTATTTTAATGTTGTAGGCCCAGGCTGTTTCCATGGTATCCATAATATGCATGTAGTGTGCCCATGTTTCGGCCCAGTCTTCCCAGGGGTGGCTGGTGGCATAAGCACTTATATAACCATCGGCCCAATTGGCCGGTGCGCCGTTTTGGTAATGTTGGTTAAGGGCCTGCTCGTAATCCCAGGTATCATCACCAAAAAGCTGCCGGAAAGATTGTATATTATTGGTGCCGCTTATCAGCACATCCCAATAATAATGGCCGGTTTCGTGCCTGAAGTGCCCCAACAGCGTACGGTAAGGCTCATTCATATTCTTTTTTGCTACCTCCCGCTGTATATCATCCGCTTCCTTAATATTTATGGTAATAAGCCCATTATCATGGCCGGTAAAAACCTTCTTGCCTCTTTCATCTGCAATAAAATCAAACCGAAGGCCATTATCAGGCGTAACAGGGTAGTTACCCACAGGCAGCCGCAGCCGTAACAGGCTGTATAAAAGCCGGTGTTTCGCGGCCTCAATCAAAGCCCACCGTTCGTGGTAATCCTGTAATTGCAGGTTAGGTATGGTGTGGTTAAGGTTGCAGGCCTTACAGTAAGTTTGGCCGGCACCATTACCTTCTACCAGCCAGTTACACACATCAAAAGCGTGATTGGCGCAGTACTGATAATACCTGTTACCATTGTTGCCGCTGGCGGAGCTAAAACAATCTTTGTTTTTTGCAGAAAGCATAAAAAACTGGTTATTTTCCTCTGCAAGGCCAACCGAAAAGCCACAGTGCTGGCACCACGTATTTTCAAAATACAATACCTGGCTGCAATTGGTGCATGTAAATAGCTTCATACCTGTAATATGCAAAACTAATACCACATAATTGCAGCCTGTGTAAAATAGCCTCAATCACTTTGCCGCTATAATAAAAATTACCCTGCATGCCATCCTTCATTTCTATAGCTTTGCCAAAATTTTTTGAATGAGAATTTTAGGTAAAATAGCGGCAGCAATAGTTGTTTTATACTGTACCGCCTGCTCGCCCAACAACGTTTCGGTTAAAAATGATCTGAAAAAATACTTTGACGATAACCATGTAACAGGCACATTTGGCTTACTGGATAATGGCCAAAACGAATTTACCGTATATAATCTTGCCCGTTTTAAAGATTCGGTTTATTTACCCGCTTCCACTTTTAAAATAGTTAACTCCCTGATAGGCATTGAAACCGGGAGGATAGTAAATGAGAATATGGTGATAAAATGGGATGGAAAAGTTAGAACATACCCTAACGGCGACACCGCAACGGCCTGGAACAAAGACCTTACCATGGCGGAAGCCTTTAAAGCATCGGCAGTACCTTATTACCAGGAAGTGGCAAGGCGTATTGGGAAAGATACCATGCAGCATTGGTTAGACAGCCTCGGCTATGCCGCACGTTATGGCAAAGCGGCCATCAAAACCAGTATTGATAGTTTTTGGCTGGACAACTCGGTTAAAGTAACCGCAGATGAACAGCTTGGGCTGGTAAAAAAGCTTTACTTCGGGCAACTGCCTTTTCAAAAAAGAACGCAGGATATTGTAAAAAAAGTAATGCTGCAGGAGCAGAATGCAAAGTACACCCTTGCTTATAAAACCGCCTGGGGCTTTACCGAAAATGGCGATGCATTGGGCTGGGTTATAGGCTGGGTAGAAGAAAACAAACACATTTACTTTTTTGCTTTAAACGTGGAGGGGCCGCACAATACCAACCTGGAAACTGTTAGGCTTAATATACTTAAAGGTATTTTAAACCAATTAGGCTTTTTACAGGGTAAAATGTAGCCCTTATTTGCACCAGCTAATTTTACAAAATATTACCTGTAGTTCTGGCTTGTTTGGCGTGGTACTTGTTACGCATAAGCCCAATAAATAATGCTTAATTTTCAATACATATCGGTTTTATACGGGCTGTTGCTGTTACCGCTGCTGGCATTATTATTTGTGTTGGTGCTGCGCTGGAAGAAAAAAGCCAAAGCTGCCCTTGGCGATGACACGCTTATAAGCCAGCTTACTAAACAATATTCGCCCAGGCTGTTTGCAGCCAAGTTTATTATAGTGCTGGTTGCACTGGCATTTGCCATACTGGCGGCCTCAAACCCGCGCCGCCCCTCAAAAAGCGGTAAAGAATTAAAAGCGGGCATTGATGTAATGATAGCGCTGGACGTTAGCAAAAGCATGTGGAGCCAGGATGCAAAACCCACCCGGCTTGACAGGGCTAAGGCGTTTATCAATCAACTCATTACCCAGCTTGGCGATAACCGGGCA
>CAZRDD010000738.1:0-2410 GCA_964598675.1 uncultured Parafilimonas sp. | reverse complement strand
AATGCAATACTTGGGTGATAAGTTATATATACTTAACAACTGTAGCAGCAATAGAAAAATAGCCAATGGCAGCCAAATTATCAGCATTAACGGTAAATCTATATCAAGCCTTAATAATCAAATGCTGCAATATGTGTTTGCCAATGGGCGTAATACCACCTATAAATATAAAATGCTCGGTTTTTATTTTCAGTTTCACTACCTGTACCAGGTGCTTTATCCTGAGGAAACAATTTATAACCTCACCATCATTCCTTATAAATCGAAGAGTAAAGCTTACGTAACTGCCAAAGCTGAAACACCCCAAACAATTGCGGAAAGATATCAACAACAAACAGGCAAGTCAATAAATGCATGGGGAAAGTTAATTGACTATAAATTGTTAGATAAGGAAAAGGGTATTGGTTATTGTAAACTTGAAACTTTTTCTACTGGCCGCTTTGATAATGACAGTGTAAAACTGGAGTGGGAACTAAAAAAAGTATTTGCCACTGTAAAAAAGGATAGTATAAAAAGGTTGATTGTAGACATAAGAGATAACGAAGGTGGTGATGATATATGGCAAACTGCCATTACTTATTTTAGAGAAATAGCCGAGAACAAAAGCGGAGGGCTTGCTTATTTGCAAAGCGATAAATTTACATACCTTAAATATCTCATTAAAAATGATGACAACCGGGAACTGCTGCATACATTCGAATACAGTCCTTACGCACTAATTGATAAAACACCCGATGGGCGCTTTAGGCTAAAGCCGCAATACACCGAGCATGATACCAAAGCAAAACCGTTAATGCCTGATGCTTTTAACGGCGATATATATTTACTGCAAAATGGTTTAACGTTTTCTGCTGGTTTTGCCTTTGCTGGTACACTTAAAGAAAAGATTAATAAAAGCCACGGCTTTATAAAAGTAATTGGTGAAGATAATGGCGACGATATGGACGCTGGAGTGGGCAGCGGTGGCTGGAGTGTAGAATTATTGTTGCCTAATAGTAAAGTGAAACTGAATATTCCAATTACGGGCGGAGGCGAAAAAGCTTATGCTATTACACCTGTACATTTTTTAGACTATAAAGTGATACCCTCAATTGATGATAAGTTAAATGGTGTGGATACAGAACTTGAATTTGCAAAAAAACTGATTCGCCTTAGAGGCAACTGATATTTGGCCCTTGCTATCATTGTTAAGTATATAAGCTCTTTGCAATGATGGTTTTGGGTTTATATGGTTGGGGTTGCCGCAGCCGTTATATTTATTTCCATCCATTCCTTTGGGCTATTACCTGTAGCCTTTTTAAAAGCCCGGTTAAAGGTTGCTTTGCTGTTAAAACCGCAATCGTACGCAAGGCCTGATAATGTTTGTATTTTTTGCTCACCACGAAATAGCTTTTCTTTCACTGCTTCAATGCGGTAGTGATTAATAAAATCGTTAAAGTTTTTACCAAAACCCTGGTTAATTACTTTTGAAAGTATTGTGGGGTTGGTTTTGAGTTGCTTAGCCATTTGCATAAGCGATAATTCAGGCTGCTTGTACGCCTGTTGTTGCTCCACCAGGTGAAGTATTTTTATTTTCCATTCATTATTCAGCAAATCATTGTTTCCTGCTTCAGCAGTTTCAGTTTGCGCTGCAATTTCGGCTTCATCATTAAAGCTGTTATCATTTTCACTGCTGCTATCAGTAAGTAACAAAACTCTTCTGTTTCCAATAAAGTTTAGCTTAAAAGGCACTTTTGTAACAATGGTGTTTGAGTAACCTGTAATAGCAATGTAGTAAAAAATAATTGCAAAGGAGAAGTACTCCCACCAGGGGCCAGAATAAGCCAGGCTGCTAAAAAATGGCAGCAGCCCCCCAATAAAAAATAGTAGCCGCAATATTAGCATGAGTAAAAATGCCAGTAAAAAATTTTTAACCCAGCCAAACATTACAGCATCGGCATAACTTACCGCTTGCACAATAATGGTTTTGTAAAGGTTATAGTAGCGAAGGCTGACCAGAAAATAAAAGACCATTGAAATAAAACCTGCCAGTTGATACCATGTGTCAAAATCGGGGTCTTCCTGCCTGTGCAGGAAATAGTATTTATGCAGCAGCAATTTATCGGTTACAAATATTCCTATGCTTAAAAGCATATACATAAAACCGGGTAACAGGTGCAGGTATTCTTTTTTACCAAAACGAAAAGTGGGGTTTAGCAGGCTTTGTACATAAAAGAAGATAACCGGGCCTATAAAAAATAATTGCTGAAAAGGAAAATAAAATAAAAAGTCGCGATAAGGCTGATGATCGTACCAGCCTGCAAAACCCAGCATCCAGGGTGTAATATATAGTATGCGCAGTAACAGAAAGAGGGCTAACCATTTATGTGAAGATGTGGTGGTGTGCGCCCCACGCCTCGATAGCGGCAAG
>CAZRDD010000737.1:0-2410 GCA_964598675.1 uncultured Parafilimonas sp. | reverse complement strand
TAACAGACAGCGCATTGGTGTTGGTAAGCCCAAAAGCCGCGCTGGCAAATACATCTCCAACCCCTGCCTTTACAGTGTATGCGCCCGTGTTGCCGTTGGCTGTAAAAGCCGGGGCAGTGGCAATGCCATCCGCGCCTGTTGCCTGCGTTGCCGTGGCACTGCCGCCGGTAAATGTACCCGATGCACCCGTGGCCGGTGCGGTAAAGGCAACCCTTACACCGCCAACAGCGTTGCCGCTCTCCCTTACTTTGGCTTTTAGCACAGCGGCAAATGTTTTATTAATTGCTGCTGACTGCGGCGTACCCGCATTTGCAGACACATTATAGTTGGCCTCAAACGCGCCAATATCCGCCCTGCCTGCAGCCACCCGCGTATAACCACGCTGGTCAAATTGCGCGGCTGTAAGGGTTGAGTCCCCTTTATTTATTACCGGGCTGTTGGGCATGGGCAGCAGTGTGGGCGTGGCACCCCCGTAATTGGCTAATGGCAAAAGTTGCGGGTTAGCGCCAATTATGTCGCTGGCGGTAAAGGCCGGTATTGCGCCTGTAGCAGTATCCTGCACCAGGTTAAACCCTGCGGTTTCAAAACCCTGCCCAAAAATATCGGGCCCGGCACCGGTTACGCCGGGTGTTAAAATGCCGCCCGCTACAATGCAGTTACGCATGGTGGTTGTAAAGGTTACAGCATTAAACAGCCCCATAAGGTTAGCACCGGCCTGTGCGGTATTGCCGTAAATGGTGCAGTTATTAAGCGATAGTGCCTGCGCGGTAAATATACCCCCACCCCAGCCACCGTTGTACGGGCTTAACGCTGTTTGCGTGGCCGTATTGCCGCTTATAGTGCTGCCATTTATGTTTGCACTCCCAGCTCCAACTGCAATGCCGCCACCATCGTAATAAGCGGTGTTGTTAAACACCACGCTGTTGTTAACAGTAAGTGTACCGCCCTGGTTATCAATACCGCCGCCCTCTGCATTAATGGCCCGCGATACATCGTTGATGCTTATCACGCAGTTGCTCACAGTCGTTTTTCCGCTATAAATAAGTAAGCCGCCGCCGCCATCCGCCGCGGTATCCTGCGGCACGCCATCCCGTATGGTTACGCCTGTAATGTTTACCACCGAACTATCCCCCGCAGCTATCGTAAAAACACGGGAAATACCACCGCCGCTTATCACAAGCTTATCCGCACCAGGCCCGTTGAGGGAAATGCCCTGCCCCACTTTTATATCCCCGCTGGTAAGGGATATTTTGTTTATGGCTGGCGCAAAAGTTACCGTTGCATCCGGGCATGCATTTGCCACAATATAACGCAGCGTGCCGGGGCCATCATCTCCATTGCTGGTTACAACTGTAGCCATACAGGTGTTTGTTAAGGCAAAACCAGCTTGCTTTGTAACGCCCGTTACCGTTGCTGTTGCCTGGTAGCTGCCCCTGGTGCTGTTTGCGGTTACTGTTGCCCACGCGGTGCCCGTACCATCGGTAACGGCCGTTAATGTATCAAGCCCTGCGTTAAAACTGCACGATGCCCCGGTGGCTGGCGCGGTAAATACCACGTTAACGCCAGCCAGTGGTTTATTGGCCGCATCAAAAACTTTTGCCTTTAAAGTATCGGCAAACAGCTGGTGGGTGGGTGTGCTTTGCGGTGTGCCTTTAACAGCCTGTACTGATGAAGGCAAATCGCCTGCGATAACAAGCGTATCTTTTTGGCTGGTTGAAGGGCAACCGGCCAAATCGTTCACCGTAACTGTAATGGGGAAACGCCCTGCCTGGGTGGGCTTGCCAAACAACGAATCGCCGGCAAAAAACAGCCCTGCTGGCAAACCGCCTGAAAATATGTATTGGTATACACCACTGCCGCCTGTTGCGGGCAATACCTGGCTGTAATAAGCACCCGTGGCGCCGGTTACTAAAGATGTTTTGGTAAGTTTTACTGGTGTGCAAGGAGGCGTTACCTCGCATGCAGAGAAGGAAACATTAAGGGTATAGGAAGAACCGGATGCAACTGCAAGTACAGGCACGTCGTGCACCACGATGGTGAATTTTTTACCGGCGGGTGCTGTAAAGCTGTATTGCATTACCGTGTTGGACTGACCAGGGTCTGCCACGAAGTTGAGTGCCGGGTTTGAAGCAATAAAACCCGCGCTGTTATATGAGGCTGTATAAATACTTAGCCCGTTTGTGCTGTTAACCTTAACGCTCACACACTGGTCGTAGGCGCTGGTATTGGTAAACGTATAGGCATCGTACTGGCGCAGGCCGGTTGCCGTTAACAAGGTGTCTGCCGGTAAAGGGCTTGCGCAGCTTGCGGCAACTGTACCCCTGGACAGGCGGCCGGTTTGCTTGCCCGAAACCACGGTATAGCTGCTGCCTGTTGGTGCTTTGGCACCCAATTGCCCATTTATTGAAAC
>CAZRDD010000736.1:0-2412 GCA_964598675.1 uncultured Parafilimonas sp. | reverse complement strand
TGTTATTTGCATGGATGGTGATATGCAGCACCCGCCCACTCTTATACCCCAAATGCTGGAGCAGTGGGAGAATGGGTATGATATTGTTTACACCACCCGCCAGGAAGATGAAGACCTGCCATTTATAAAACGGGCTACTTCTAAAATGTTTTACCGGGTAATTAATATGCTGTCGGATATTACGCTGGAAGCAGGCTCCTCCGATTTTAGGTTGATGGGTAAAAATGTAGCAACCGTTATACGGGGCCTTAAAGAGGGTGATTTGTTTATAAGGGGCATGGTAAAATGGGTAGGGTTCAGGCAAACAAGTATAACCTACAGGCCATCAAAAAGGTTTAATGGCACCTCAAAATACAGCTTTAAAAAAATGATGGTTCTGGCCTTACAGGGCATAACCTCATTTAGTACAAGGCCTTTGTACATAGCCGCCTACCTTGGGTTTATATTTTCAGCATTATCGGTGCTGTATGCCCCTTATGTTATTGTAAGTTACGCGTATGGTCATCCCATTTCCGGCTGGGCTTCTGTTATAGTTACCATTGCTTTTTTTGGCGGGTTGCAGCTTATGATACTGGGTATCATTGGCGTTTATTTGGGTAAGCTGTTTATGCAAAGCAAGCAACGGCCGTTTTACATTATTAAAGAGGAGAATATTACATGCAGCCAGCAGGAAAGCGTATCCTATTAAGTTTTGATGTAGAGGAGTTTGATATGCCTTTGGAATACAACTGCTCCATAAGCGTTGATGAGCAGTTTGCAATAGGCTTTGAAGGGCTTAGTGTTTTAATGCCCATGCTGGAAAAATTTACCGGGCAGCATACCTTTTTTACAACAGCCAATTTTGCGCAGCGTTTCCCGGAAACAATAAAGGCCATATCGCAAAAGCACGAGATTGCTTCGCATACGTATTATCATTCATACTTTGTGCCACAACATTTAGCCTCCTCCAGAATTACGCTGGAAGCTGTTACAGGCAAGCCGGTACATGGCTTGCGTATGCCGCGCATGGCCCCGGTTAATATGGCGGATGTTTATGCGGCAGGCTACCGGTACGATTCCTCCCTGAACCCAACATGGCTGCCCGGCCGGTATAACAATTTAAGCAAGCCAAGGGTGTTGTTTAGGGATGAACAGGTGGTGCGCGTGCCAGCTTCAGTTACGCCAGTTACCCGCATACCGCTTTTTTGGCTGAGCTTTAAAAATTTGCCTTACGGTGTATTTAAGCAGTTGGTAATGCAGGCGCTAAATAAAGATGGTTATGTGTGTTTATATTTTCACCCGTGGGAGTTTGCTGATATAACCGGTTACAACATACCTTTTTATACTAAAAGAGATTGCCGAAGTACATTGCTGATAAAATTACAACGGTTGATAAAAGATTTATCTCAGGTGGCTGTTCTCACTACTATCAGCCAATATCTTGATGAAGTGTTTTATAAGAAACCGGTAATAAAAAACTAACGGTACAAAAACCGCCGTTTTAAACACCGGGGTTATAGTACCGTTAGCAGCGTGGCAAACTATAGCCACCAATGTAATTGGGATAAATGCCTTTTACTGTTAAAAAAGGAAGCTATCGCAATTTATCAACTGTCAAGTTTTAATACAGCTAAAAACGCCTCCTGCGGAATTTCCACATTGCCTACCTGGCGCATACGCTTTTTACCCTCTTTTTGTTTTTCAAGCAGTTTGCGTTTACGGCTAATATCACCACCATAACATTTGGCGGTTACATCTTTACGCATTGCGCTAATATTTTCGCGGGCTATAACCTTTGCACCAATAGCCGCCTGTATAACAATAAGAAACTGCTGGCGCGGTAACAGGTCTTTCAGTTTTTCGCAAAGTTTGCGGCCAAAATCCTGTGCGCGGCTGCGGTGTATAAGGGCGCTTAATGCGTCCACTTTTTCAGCATTAAGTAGAATATCCATTTTTACAATATCTGCTTCCCTGTACCCGATAGGCGTATAGTCGAACGATGCGTAGCCGCGCGTGTTGCCTTTAAGTTTGTCGTAAAAGTCAAACACTATTTCGGTAAGCGGCATTTCAAAGGTAAGTTCAACACGGGTGGCTGTTAAATAGCTCTGGTTTATAAGTATGCCGCGTTTGCCAAGGCAAAGCGTCATAATGTTGCCAATATAATCTGGCAGGGAGATAATCTGCGCCCGGATGAAAGGTTCTTCAATCCGGTCAATTTTAGTAGAGTCGGGCATTTCTGCCGGGTTGTTTACCGCAATTTTTTCACCACGGCTGGTATAAGCATAAAAGCCCACGTTGGGTACAGTGGTAATAACCGTTTGGTTAAACTCGCGTTCCAGCCTTTCCTGTATAATTTCCATGTGCAGCAAGCCTAAAAAGCCGCAACGGAAACCAAAGCCAAGTGCCTGGGAGGTTTCAATTTCGTAAGTAAGG
>CAZRDD010000735.1:0-2420 GCA_964598675.1 uncultured Parafilimonas sp. | reverse complement strand
GTATGCTCCTGAAGGGCAGATACAAAACCGGCAGGGCGCCGTATTAAACAAATCAAACCTTGGCGATTTAAAAATATTCTTTCTGTCGGGGTATCTTTCTTCAACCGGTAAAATCAATCCTCCAGATAATTACCACTCTTCATGGTACAGTATAGGCGACCCTACGGAAGCAGCCTTTGCTACCCTTGCCATGAAAGCAGGTTATATGCCGGACGAAGCCAGCAAGCACTATCCGGTTGTGCAGGCGTTTGCTTTTGATTCTGTAAGAAAGAGGGCATCCATCATCCGGCAACATAACAACAAAACCATATCATTTGTTAAGGGCGGATTAGAATCCATACTCGCAGTATCCGGCAGCATTATCACAGGCGGTGAAATAAAACAATTAAGTGAAACGGAAAAAGAACAGATTTTAGCTACATCGGCTACTTACGCAGCCAAAGCTTTGCGTGTAATAGCACTGGCCTATAAAGACCTGCCTGCACGAAAAGAATATACACAAGCCGAAGCGGAAACCGGCCTCACGTTCGCGGGTTTTGTCGCGATGCTTGATCCACCGCATGAAGAGGTAAAAGCTGCTATTAACTCGGTTTACCGGGCGCACGTGAAAGTGTTTATGATTACCGGTGATAACGAAGTTACCGCCAGGGCTATTGCCGGGTCCATTGGCCTGGTAAATGAAGACGGCAGGCCACCCGGGGTCATCAACAGCACTATGCTTGCGGCGATGGATGACGGGCAGTTGAGAAAGGTATTTGCGCAAAGGGCGGTAGTATTTTCACGGGTGTCGCCCGAAGACAAGTACAGGATTGTTGACCTTTTGAAAAAGCAGGGCGAAATAGTGGCCGTAACAGGCGATGGTGTAAATGATACTTTAAGCCTGAAGAGGGCGGATATTGGTGTGGCTATGGGCCGCAACGGATCAAAAGTGGCGCAGGAAGCAGCCACGATGATCTTGCTGGATGATAATTTTTCCACCATTGCGTATGCGGTAAAGGAAGGCAGGGTGATTTTTCGCAATATTGAGAAAACCATCATTACCAACCTCTCTTCCAATATAGCAGAACTGGTGTGCGTGCTCGCGGGCTTTGTTGGGGCATTTTTTGGTATTGCCACCCCTTTGCTGGTGATGCAAATACTTGCCATGGACATGCTGGGGGAAATGTTCCCGTTGATGATGCTTACATACGACCCGCCGGAAAAAGCAATCATGGATGTTGCGCCCAGAAACCCGAAAGACAAAATCCTGTCCCGGAAGGTGCTGAAGGGTATTGTATTGCGCGGCCTGGTAATGGGCTTTGCTGCTTACGGGGCCTTCCTCGCTGAATATTTCCACAACCACCATCTTTCCAACCACTACGAGAAAGCTACTACTGTAACGTATGTATCCATCCTGTTTGGCCAGATAGCCAACCTGCTGTCGAGAAGAACCGCTGAAAGTGTTTGGAGCAAATACCTGTTCTCCAATGTTTATTTGTGGGGCGCTATCGCGCTGTCTGTTACCTGTATGCTGCTGATTGTATATGTACCCTTCCTGAACCTTTATTTCCATACATCTTCTTTATATGCGGTGGACTGGGTATTTCCGGCCGCTGTATTCGCCATTTGCCTGGCAGTATATGAATGGCAAAAAAAGACAGAACGAAAAACAAGAAAACATGATCTCTAAACTGATTGATATAGCGCTTCGCAACAGGTTTATCGTACTGTTGGCAGAAGCAGGGTTGTTTGCCTGGGGTATCTATAGCATCAGGCAAAACCCCATAGATGCCATACCAGATTTATCAGAAAACCAGGTGATAGTGTTTACGGAATGGATGGGGCGCAGCCCGCAGGTGATAGAAGACCAGGTTACTTATCCCCTGGTATCCAACCTGCAGGGCATACCTAAGGTGAAGAATATACGCGGCACCTCTATGTTCGGGATGAGTTTTGTCTATATCATATTTGAGGATAATGTGGATGTGTACTGGGCACGTACAAGGGTGTTGGAGCGGCTGAATTATGCACAGCGGTTGTTGCCGCAGGATGTAACGCCTACCCTCGGCCCCGACGGTACCGGCGTGGGGCATGTATTCTGGTACACGCTGAATGCCAAACACATGGATTTGGGTGAGCAGCGGGCTTTGCAGGATTGGTATATCAAGTTTGCGCTGCAAACCGTTCCCGGCGTAGCGGAAGTAGCTTCCTTCGGCGGCTTTGAGAAACAGTACCAGCTGGTTGTTGACCCGGTGAAGCTGCAATACTACAATGTTTCCATGATGGATGTAATGAATAAAGTAAAAGCGAATAACAACGATGTAGGCGGCAGAAAATTTGAGATGAGCGACATGGCGTATATCATACGCGGCCTCGGCTATATTAAAACCAAAGAAGACCTGGAAAACATAGCAGTAGCCAATAACAACGGCATACCGGTA
>CAZRDD010000734.1:0-2422 GCA_964598675.1 uncultured Parafilimonas sp. | reverse complement strand
TTTTCGCAGGGTTGCTATTTGCTGCAAAGCTTCGTCAATCGGGTTTATATATTCCGCTGGCGTAGCCTTAGGTGCGGCTGGCTTTTTCTTACGCCTTAATAACAGCACTAATAATATTACTAAAGCAATGGCCGATGCTGCAGCAGCAATAATAAGGGTGTAATCCGTTTTTACAGGTACGTCTATAATATCCTTTATGTCGTGGTAGTCTTTAAGGTTTGATACATCCACGGGCAGCACCTGTAAAAACACGCTGTCTGCGGCAATGGGGCTTTGTTTGCCGGTTGTTTTATCCTGCAGCAGCAATTGGTTAAGGGGTATAGTCCACCTGCCCGAATCGAACGAGGTAACGGTAACATGCTGCAGGTAGCTGGTTAGCCCGTTAACGGCAATGGTATCCACCGTATCCCGCCTTATTACCACAATATGGCCTGCGGTATCGGGCAAATTAAACCAGTTGGTAACAAAAGCGTTGGCGGTATTTAGCCCTTCCAGCTTAAGGGTAAGTGTTACCTGCTCGCCCAGCACAATCTTGTCGCGGTCAAGGGCCACCGATACTTTTTGCGCGTTAGCAAATTGGTATGAACAGGATAGGAGGCTACATACGACCACAGCCCGGCATAAAAGGCCATATATTTTACCGCCCTTGCCTTTTATTGTTTTGCCGTTATGCTTTGTTGATTCATTTTTCTCCATCATGCCCTTCGTATAAAAAATTCCTGTAGTGCTTTAACATAGTCCCCCCCGGTAGCAAGCTGCATAAGGTCGGCCCCGGCATTGCGAAAGGTGCTTTTTGCATCATCCATTATTTGTTTAAACTGCCGGTTGTATTTTTCCCTGGTAAAAGTATCGGAGGTATCTAACCAAACTGTTTTGCCGCTTTCAGCATCGTATACCTGCATCAGCCCTATATTGGGTAACTGCTCATCCCTTTTATCGTACACCTGCACACCAATTACATCGTGCCTTTTAGCGGCGGCCCGCAGGGCATCTTTGTAACCCGCATCGGCAAAGTCGCTTAAAATAAAAACAATACTTTTATGCCTGGTGGTATTGTTTAAATATTGCAGTGCTTTTACAATATCGGTTTGCGCATTCCTGGGGTTAAACGTTAGCAGCTCGCGTACCATATACAATACATGGTCCCTGCCTTTTTTGGCTGGCAGGCATTTTTCCACCCGGTCACTGAATAAAACAAGCCCGGCCTTATCATTGTTGCTGATGGCTGAAAAAGCCAGCACCGCGCACACTTCGGTAATAAGCTCTTTTTTGGTTTGCCTGAAGGTGCCGAATAAACTGCTGGCGCTGACATCTACCAGCAGGTATACCGATAATTCTCTTTCTTCCTCAAAAAGTTTACTGTAAGTATTGTTCATCCTGGCCGATACATTCCACTCAATAAAACGAATGTCATCGCCGGGCTGGTATTCACGCACCTCTTTAAACGACATGCCGCGGCCTTTAAACGCCGTATGGTACTCGCCGGTAAACATGTGGTTGGTAAGGCGTTTGCTTTTTATTTCAAGCGCGCGTACTTTTTTTAATATCTCAGTAGTATCCATTTAATATTGTTGAAGGCCCATTGCCGGAAACTTACCCAAATTACCAGCAGCCATTTAAAAGCCCTGTTTTATTGTTATTGCTAAATGAAATTAATAGTAAATTGGGTTACTGCAATAACTGCCACCTTTAATTACCATTATAAACCATTTAGTAAATAAGCTTAAAACTAATAAAGCGCAGTTGCCCATATTAGCCGTTGCAAATACAATGCCGCAGCGCTGCATAAATCATGCCCATTATAATACATATTGCCATTTAACAGTATACAGTGCCACATAAAATAATTAACCCGCTTGCATAGGTGCTGTTATTGGCGTTTAGCTTATATTCGTAGGCTAAGTAAAAACATACTTCTGTACGCACAGCTTTGCAATATAAGCCATGCCTTACAAAAACCTAAAGAATATTACTATATGAAAAAAACAGCCCGTTTAATTACAATATTGTTTGCAGTGGCAGTAGCCATAACATCGTGCAACAGTAACAAGCCTACACTTGCAAAATACGTACCTAAAGATGCAGTTGCGGTTATTAGTTTGGATGCTAAAAGCATTACAGAAAAACTGGCCACCGGTAACCTTAGCTTAGATACCCTGGCGGCAATTTTAACAAGTAACGAAGGCGACTCAACCGCCGACAGAAATAAATGGAACGAGTTAAAAACTTCGGGCATTGACCTTGCTGCACCTTTTTATGCTTTTTTTAAAACCACCAACAGCATAATGGATGGCAGCACCAGTACCGTTGGTGTAGTGGCCAGTATTAAAGATGTGGCTGCTTTTGAGCAATACCTGAAAAAGAAGATGCCAGGCGGTGACATAAAAACTGATGGCGATTACTCCTACTTAGCCCTTGGCGA
>CAZRDD010000733.1:0-2425 GCA_964598675.1 uncultured Parafilimonas sp. | reverse complement strand
CGTAAATTTCATCGTACGTAAGGTTTCTCTTTTTTTCCATGTAGCCTGTAGCACAAAACTTGCAGCTTAGGCTGCAGCCAATTTGCGATGATACACAAGCTGTTCTACGCTCATCGGTAGGTATAAGCACACCTTCCACCATGTGGCCGTCAAAGGTTTTAAAACGGCTTTTAAGGGTGCCGTCTTCGCTTATTTGGGTAGTGTTTATAGTTAAAGCGGGTAAAATAAAATCTTCAGCCAGTGTGTGGCGTAAGTCTTTGCTTAAGTTGGTCATATCATCAAAGCTTTGGGCATGTTTTAGCCAAAGCCAGTCATAAACCTGTTTTGCCCTGAATTTTTTATCGCCTTTTTTGGCAAAATAGTCTTCCAGTTCAGGCAAGGTAATGTGCCTAATGTTCTTTTGCTGTGTGCTGGTCATTTTGCAAAGATAGCAATAACGTGGTACAATAGCGGCGTCGGTGTTTTGCTGCATTGTATAAGAGCTTTTTGTAAGACCAATACGCACGGCAAAAAGCGTTTATGTAAGATGAAATATGTATACAACACACGAATTGTAAAATAAAATGCAGTGAATAAGGTAAAATCTTAAACGAAATTCAATATCTTACCAAAATAAATCAATATCCTGAAAATCAACATGCAAAGCCAGGCTTATATATCCAATCAGCAGTTTCCAGGTAATAAGGAGCAATTGCTTGACGCTATGCTGGCTGCATTTTCGGAGATGATATATTTATACGATGCCGTGGAAAACCGTTTTGCCTTTATAAGCAGCAACCTTACTGAAATTTTAGGCTATACTCCTGATGTTTACCGGCGTGGTACGGAAGAAATACATGGGCTTATTCACCCTGATGATTACCAGCAAATTACAGCCACTACCATTAAGCTTTTTAAAAAGCAGCAGGGTGGTGATGCTGTGCGGTGCAATATTCGTATAAAACACGCAAATGGCGAATACAGGTGGTTTTCCATCCGTCAGGTAATATTTACCCGTTTAGCCCCAGATGGGCGCGTACAATATATTTTTGGTGTAGCTGTTGATATTCATCAGCGCAAACAGGCCGAAGAACGGATACGTACCCAAAGGGCCGCTATAAGCGAATATGTTTTTGCTGCCTCGCACACGGTGCGGGCACCGCTTACAAATATTTTGGCTGTAAGCAGCCTTTTTAATGATTTGCCGGAGGAGAATATTGAGGAGTACCGGCAATGGGCTGCTATGTTAAAAGGCCAGGCGGAGAAGCTGGATGAAATTATTCACGCGATGATTATGAATATTTCTGCTAAAAGTAATGGATAGATGCCTGATTGGCAATAAGGCTTTTGCTTGCTAATCCTTGTTATTTAAGTAAAACTTTTTTTTGCAAAAAAAATCCCACTCAAAAAATTGAGCGGGACTTTTATACATTTTCTGGTTTTTGCTGCATTAATCCTGCGCTGAACCTTCGCTGCTTCTTTCAACCCTTTTTACAAATGGCTGAGCGGGGCGGCGACCACGTTGAGTTTTCCTGTGCTCTTCGTTACGGCGCTTAATGTTTGCTTCATGCTCTTCGTGCCATTTCTGGAATTTAACCATGGCAGTAGCATCATCAAACAAACCAAGTTTTACACCACGTAACAAATGCTTAAGGAACAACACACCTTTAAACGACAAAATACGCCTTACAGTGTCTGTAGGTTCTGCACCTTTGTGCAGCCACTCTAATGCTTTCTGACGATCTAACTGAATTGTTGCCGGTACGGTCAACGGGTTGTACGTACCAATCTTCTGAATAAACTTCCCATCTCTGGGGGCACGGGCATCTGCCACTACTATAAAGTAGAACGGACGCTTCTTAGAGCAGTGTCTCTGTAGTCTCATTTTGACTGCCATCTTAAATAGAAATTTAAAGGGCTAAAAAATTAGGTTAACAAAAAAATTTGAGCGACAAAAGTAAAGTTTTTGACGGAAAAACCAAAAACTTTCCGGCTAACAGCCCGCAGATATTGATAAACCAGTGAAATTAACAAAATGGTAAAACTGTAATAAAGCGCATTAAAAACTATAAAACCGCTTGCCGGGGGGTGCACCAGCAAGCGGTTTTACAGTTGCTATCTTTTCATACCTGGCATACGACCCATAGGCATTTTGTTCATCATTTTCATCATGTTGCGCATTTGGTCAAACTGCTTCATAAATGCGTTAACATCACTTAGTTCCTTACCGCTGCCTTTGGCTATACGGGTGCGGCGGCTGGGGGTTATAACATCCGGGTTTGCCCTTTCAAAAGGTGTCATACTTTTTATCATAGCTTCAATGCCTTTAAAAGCATCGTCGCTAATATCAATATCCTTAATGGCCTTGCCCATACCGGGTATCATACCCATAAGGTCTTTAAGGTTACCCATTTTTTTAATTTGCTGCAGCTGGTCTAAAAAGTCC
>CAZRDD010000732.1:2031-2426 GCA_964598675.1 uncultured Parafilimonas sp. | reverse complement strand
GAAGATACCTGCTGAAACAATGTGTCGCGCTTACAAGATTGTATAAGTAAAATTACAAACAGCAGAACAAAGCAACTTTTAGCAATTTTTAGCGGCATCATAAGCAATTTATTAGGGCTTTAAAATAACAAAAACAATCATACCATTTATAAAAAAAATGAAACCCACATTTTACAAATAACAATAATATAAAAGCAACAAGCTGTACATAAAAAAAAGCTGCCCTGTTACCAGGGCAGCCCAATATAATAACCAAGTTAATTATTAATAACCAGGGTTTTGTGTAAGTACAGACTTACCACCTGTTACACTAAGGTCAATTTCAGCCTGAGGAATAGGTAAGTATTCGCTCTTGCCTGCAGTATAAACCGCACCTTTAATGTTTAGGTAACCGC
>CAZRDD010000732.1:0-2021 GCA_964598675.1 uncultured Parafilimonas sp. | reverse complement strand
CCGCTTGAAACCTCATGTGCATCGTAAGCATTCAATTCTGCTGCACCTGTACCCCAACGTGTTAAGTCGAAGAAGCGATGCCCTTCCATAGCAAGCTCAATCTTACGCTCAAAACGAATTGCTTTTCTTGCGTAGTCCTGGCTGGCAAAAGTTGGGTATAAACCAATTTTATAATTGGCTACAGAACCCTGTACAAACCCAGTTGGATCAGAAGCACGGGCGCGTACCATGTTTACATATTTGGTAGCCTGATCTAATGAACCTACTTCAGCCTCAGCTTCAGCAGCCCACAACAATACATCGGCAAAGCGGATGATATTTACGTTGTTTGCTGTAAAGCCGTTTGTCCAACCAGAAGCATCTGTTAAAGTACCAACCTGGCTTTTATAGAACATGTGTTTCATACCTTCGTACGGACCAGCATTGGCCTGGTTACGAATCCAGTCAGAACCTGGCATAATGCCCCAATCTAAGAAAGGTATACCGCGACGGCCAATAGTCCAGTCAATACGAGGGTCAAGTGGAGTTGTGCTGTCTGGAGTGTATGCTTCGTTTGAGGATTTACCATAGTCATTCTTAAGGTCAGCATTATTAAAGCTGCCATCTAAGAAAGGCAGGCCATTACCATCCACTTTGAATGAATTAGCCAAACTGAATGAAGGCTGGAAGAACCCGCAACAAGTAGTTTGCGCACCACCACCGTAAGGGAAGTTAAGAGCATCACCAGTGTTTGCATTGGCACCGCCAGTACCGTCGTTTACGTTCATTTGTACTGCAAATACACTTTCAGGACCGTTCTTTTTAGCTGGGTTAAAGTTGTCAGCAAAATGTGCAACTAACTTGTAAGGAGCGCCACCTGAAGTTTTACCGCTGGCAATGATGGTTGTAAGCAGTGCTTTTGCATCAGAAAATTTACCTTCAAATATGTATGCTTTGGCTAAATAAGACGCAGCAGCCCACTTGTTAACACGGCCAACCTGGCTTTGTGTTTCTGGCAGGTTGTTGTAAGCGTACATAAAGTCAGTCTCTATGTTCGGGAATATATCTGTATTGTTAGGTACATAGAAGTTACCGGCACTGTAAGTAACAGATTCATCAATCCAGGGTACCATTTTAAACAACTTCCTAAGTTCAAAATGATAGTGTGCACGTAAAAACCTGGCTTCAGCAGAAACCTGTATTGTATCGGCAGCGGTCATGTCCTTTGCAAGGCGCATAACCCTTATGGCATCGTTTGAGCGTTGAACGCCATCGTAACGCTGTTGCCATACCTGGTCCAGGTAACTGTTAGAAGGAAGTGCATTCCATGATTCGATAGGAGTGATAAGGTTTTGGTCACCCGCATCCGATCCCTTGTGGGCATCGCCGCCAGCTACAGAACCATACACCCAGTTACTGGCTGCAGTAGCCCATGGGCCGTTACCAGTACCAGCATTGCTGCCTTCACCATCCAGCAGGGAATAAGCACCTACCAGCAGGGCTTCAACACCAATTTTATTTGCCAAAGTAGCAGGGGCAAGCTGGCCAGTTAATGGAATATTCAAATAACTTTTAGAACAGGCGAACAAAAGTACCAATGCCGCCAGAGAACCCGGTATGATTGCTTTTAATTTTCTATTTTTCATATCGCGAATATTTTTTTCTTAACAATTAGAATGTAAGGTTTACGCCTACGTTGAAAGTTTTTGAAGGAGGGTAGTTACCGTAATCAACACCAAATGTAGAAGGACTACCAGCAACCTCAGGGTCTAGGCCAGAGTATTTAGTAATGGTAAAGAGGTTTGCACCCTGTATATAAATACGTGCTTTATCAATACCAGCACGTTTTAACACATCTGGAGCGAAGTTATAACCAATACTAAATTGTTTACACCTAATGTAAGAGCCATTTTCGTTGTAAAAATCATTCAACACACCATTGGTGCTAAAGTATGAACCATTTTCAACAATTGGGTATTTAGCATTTTTGCGGGTAGGCAACCATGAATCTGTTAACAGTGCTGCGCTTTTTGAGTTCTGGA
>CAZRDD010000731.1:0-2433 GCA_964598675.1 uncultured Parafilimonas sp. | reverse complement strand
CACTCATAATCTTGTTATTTATGGTGCAAAGCTACCCCGGTATGCAGCGCCCGTTATGGTGAGTAGTTAAGTTTAAATGGTGAGTAGTTAAGTTTTTTTTGCGCAAACAAGGCTGGTGCCTTGGTACATTTAAGCAATAGCCAAATGAGCCTGTTCGTATTTTTGGACCAGAAAAGCCTCCCGGTACTGTTTGGGGGTAATACGTGCAAAACGCTTAAAAAATTTGGCAAAATTACTGGGGTCAAAGGTTAGCATAGTGGCAATTTCGCCAGCAGGCAGTTGGGTGGTTTCCAGTAGTTTTTTGGCAATGTCCATTATTTTTTTCTCAAAAAAATAGCAGGGCGATTTTCCGGTGGCTATCTTAATGGTGTTGCTTAAATGGGTTGGGTGCAGGTGCATTAAAGCGGCAACATCGCGTATTTCAAACATTTCGGTAACCCTGCCGCTCACAATATCGGCCAGGTGTTTATCAATCTCCAGCAAAAATGTTTGGGTAATCTCGTGTTGCCTAGCCAGTATTTTTTTAGGTAATGTAGGTGCTGCCATAATAATGCCACAAAGTTAGCAAAATATACACAGCATGTGTGTTGCTAACAAGGGGGCTTAATATCCTTCGTAAAGCCGCTTTCTGTAAGGAAAGGGTTTTGGGGTGAGGCTGAATACGCCGCTGCCATTCGCATAGCCTGCTGTTTTACCATTACCCAAACTTTACGATATTTACGCCGTGAAACCCACAGCAGAACAAACCGCCATAATTAACAGCACCGGTAACATACGTATAAATGCAGTGGCAGGCTCCGGCAAAACCACTACGTTAATTGAGTATGCTGCTGCCAGGTCGGGCCGCAAAATATTATACCTGGCGTTTAACCGCAGCGTTAAAGTGGAGGCAGAGAAAAAGTTTGCGGATAATGGCCTGCTGCATGTGCAGGTGGAAACGGCCCACTCACTGGCGTATAAATATGTTATACGCGGCAGCCAATACACCGTAAAGCCCGAGGGTGGTTATAAAACACAGGAAATAGCCAAAATACTTGGGCTGCAAAGCTTTGAGCAAAACCATACGCAGTACATACTTAGCAACCATATAAACAAATACATAAGCCTGTTTTGCAACAGCAGCAAAGCCAAAGTGCAGGAGATTGATTACGCCTCCATTGTACACGATGCCAAGGCCAAACAGTTTGTTACCAATTTTAAAGAGCATATTTTAACCGGCACCCGGCACCTGCTGGCCAAAATGGACAGTGCCGAAATTGCCGTTACGCACGATTTTTACCTTAAAAAATTTCAGCAGCTAAAACCGCAGTTGCCGTTTGATTATATTTTGTTTGATGAAGGGCAGGATGCATCCGAGGCGATGCTGGATGTGTTTTTGCACCAGCAGGCCATTAAGGTAATTGTGGGCGATACCCACCAGCAAATATATGGCTGGCGTTATGCGGTTAACAGTCTTGATAAGGCGGAATACCCTGCCTACAACCTTAGCAGCAGTTTTAGGTTTGATAACGAAATAGCCTCGCTGGCGGTTAGGGTGCTGCAGTGGAAAAAGCATTTTGGCCAGGCACCCCAGCTGGTTATAAATGGTTACGGCAATACCAGTACCATAAAAACAAAAGCCGTTATAGCCCGCACCAATACGGCGCTGCTTATAAAGGCTATACAACTGCTTATTGAAACGCAGCAGGTGCAAAAAATATACTTTGAGGGCCGGTTTGAAACCTACACTTATGCCGATGAAGGAGCCTCCATTTACGATGTGCTTAACCTGTACCTTAACAACCGTGCTTTTATAAAAGACCCGCTGGTGGCCGCCATGAAAGATATGGCCGAACTGGAGGAATACAACAGCCAAACCGAAGATGCCCAAATGGGTTTGATAACCGAGATAGTAAAAAAATACGGCAACAAGCTGCCCGGCTACATTAAAAAAATTAAGGAAAGCCATTTGGAGAATGCGGATAAAAACTCGGCGGATATTATATTTTCCACCGTACACCGCTGCAAGGGCATGGAGTACGATGACGTTACCCTTACCGCCGATTTTATTACCGAGGAAAAAGTAATAAAACAAAGTGGCGAGGCGCTTGGCAATGCGGGCAGTCTGCAAAAGCTGGCGGAGGAAGTAAACCTATTATATGTGGCCGTTACCCGTACCCGTAACATTTTGAATATTCCGCAGGAGTTACTGCCAAAGTCTAAAATAAACGCCATACAGGTGCTGCCTGCGGAGGTGGTGGAGGAAGAACCGCCCCGGCGAAAATTTAGCAGTTTAAGCGAGATAAAGAACGTTAAGCACAACAACCGCGAGGCCTGGACGGAGGAAGACGATGCTGTTTTGGTGGAGTTGTTTTGCAAACGCATACCTTTCAGGCAAATTGCCCGGCAGCTAAGCCGCACGGTGGGCATGGTAGCCGAAAGGGTGGAGGTGCT
>CAZRDD010000730.1:0-2435 GCA_964598675.1 uncultured Parafilimonas sp. | reverse complement strand
ATCAAAAAAATCTGTCTGAAATTCTTTTGTTGCAACTTCGGTGTAAGTACTGGTGGCCGTATTAAGTTCCGGCTGTTGTTTTAATAATTCCGAATGCTTAACCTCCTGTAGTTTTTTTCGTTCAGCTTTCAGATTATTCCAATCAGGCAGGTGATGGCTAAAATAGTCAGTATTGTTTTGTTTATCCAAATGTAAAATTGCAGTCATCGCATACTCTTGGTCAAAATACAGGTCAGGTTTTGTTAAGTAATAATCTAAATATTTGTTTAGGTATATGGCGCTTTGCCCGTTGTTAAAAAAGGCAAGCACTAAAGCATAAATGTGGCCCACGCAGCAAACCTCACTTTTTAAAAGATGGTTGCCTATAATATCTATAAGTCCTGTATAGTTTTTTACGGCTGCAAAATAAGCACCTACTAATTTTGGCCGCCAATTAAATTCGCCCAAAAGCAAAAGGCAAACATCTATAGTAATTTCTTCTTTAATTTCTCTGATGGACTCAACCCATTCAGTGCCGCCATACGGTACTATTACCATGTAATATGGAAAAACCCACTTTTTGTAGAAATCAGCAGTGAGTTCTTTATCATTTTTGTGTGTTGGCAAACTCTCAAAAGGAGAAATGTGCCTAACTGTAGCACCTGCTGAGTGAAGCCTTATCATTTCCTGTTGATTGTCCATTTTTGTCGTTCTATTGCTTTTTGCGGCAAGCTGTGCATAAAACTATACTTGTTTCTTTAAAATCAGCCTCTCTTTTCTTAGCCTTTAACCAGCGCAGCAGGGCAGGGGCTATATCCTAACCCTTCCATTGTATTACTATTTCCTCGCCCTTCCGCCTAAAAACTATTTCTCAAACACCAGGGCATCCGGGTGCGCACCAAGTGCGGTAAGGGCTTCCAGCACTGCGGTGGTAAAGGCATCGGGGCCGCAAACATAAAACGGCTGGCTAAAATCGGTTATTTGTTCTTTTAAAAAAGCCAGGTTAATTCTGCCGTGGTAGTATTCGTCAGTGTCTTCCCCGCTAAGAATATTTATAAAATTAGGACCGAGCATTTGTTCAAAGGTTTCCTTTAATATAATATCAGCTTTGGTTCTGTTGGCCAGCAGCAGTTTATTATTGCCCACTTTGCCCTGTGCATGCAGTTGTTTTAAAATGGCAATAAAAGGGGTAACACCGGCACCGCCTGCTATAAATACCCCTTCGCCTTTGTAGGCTATACTGCCCCAGGCATCGCTTATTTCAAACAGGTCGCCGGGTTTTACCTGCAGCAATTGCGCGGTTACACCGTTGTGATTGGTATAGCTTTTAATGGTAAACTGCAAAACGCCTTCGGCAGGCAGGCTGGTAAAAGTAAAAGGGCGTTTCTCGTGCTCCCAGCCCTGCTTTAATATACTCAGGTCGGTAGCCTGCCCCGGTGTGTAGCTAAACCCTTCGGGCTTTTCAACGGTGTAGGCATTAACATTGTGCGTAAGCTGTTGTACTGCAAGTACTTTTACCGGGTAATTGCTCATGGTTAGTGCTTATTTAGTAATGTATAACTTGTTTTAAAACACATGTAATTTACTATTAATAAGTGCAAACCGGGCAATGTTTCTCCATTAAAAAAAATACAGTTGCCGTATTTTTGCAGGCGGCAAAGGTAAAAACCGCAGTTTTGCAGCAGTAAAGCCGCAGGTTATGATAGATTTACAAAAAAAGCTGCCCCAAAAGTTGTTGGTGTAAATAATAAGCATACCTTTGCCGCCCCAAAAAGTTCTTTTTTAGTAAGAAGTAATTGAATCGGCCGCAAGGCTGGTTTGGGAGTTGTGCCAAAAAAGCGCAACGTTAGAACCAATAAAATTATAACCATGGCAAAAGAAATCACAGGTTTTGTGAAACTGCAGGTTAAAGGCGGCCAGGCCAATCCGGCGCCACCTGTAGGCCCTGCATTAGGTAGCAAGGGTGTTAACATTATGGAGTTCTGCAAGCAGTTTAATGCACGCACGCAGGATAAAGTAGGTAAAGTTGTTCCCGTACTTATTACCGTTTACAATGATAAATCGTTTGAGTTTATCATTAAAACTGCCCCCGCCGCTGTACAGTTAAAGGAAGCAGCCAAAGTTCAATTAGGTTCAAAGGAAAGCAACCGCTCAAAAGTGGGTAAAGTAAACTGGGCACAGGTTGAGGCTATTGCCAAAGACAAAATGTCTGACCTTAACTGTTTTACATTAGAAAGCGCCATGAAAATGATTGCCGGTACTGCCCGCAGTATTGGTATTACCGTTGAAGGTGCAGCCCCCTGGGAAAATTAATTAACCGCAGCACCGCTTACCGCGGAGCACTAAAACCGAATTGAATATGGCAAGCCTTACCAAAAGAAGAAAAGCAGCCGACGCTACAATAGCCAAAACGAAAGTTTACTCACTAAAAGATGCATCTGCACTGGTAAAAGCCC
>CAZRDD010000729.1:0-2452 GCA_964598675.1 uncultured Parafilimonas sp. | reverse complement strand
GTATCCATTCAGCCTGAACTTGCTTATGCGGGTTATGGTTATACCGTTTCAACATCTGGTGTATCGGGCGAGGCTACTACCAGTTACCTTTCTTTACCCGTTTTAGTTAGGGTAAAAATACCATTAACAGGGCTGGCATTTTACGCAGGCCCGCAATACAGTATTTTATTAAAGGCAGATGGCACTTCTGCAGGCGTTACACAGTCAATTAAAGACCAGTACAAATCTGGCGACTTTTCTGCCGTTGCAGGTGTTGAGTATGCATTACCCATAGGCTTGTTTGCAACTGTACGTTACCAGGCTGGCTTAAGCAACATTTCATCAGATGCAACTGTTGATGTTAAAAACAATGCTATCAGCCTGCTGATAGGTTTTAAGTTTTAAAAAACAGTAAGTTTTAATAAATAAAAAAGACTGCATTAATATTGCAGTCTTTTTTATTTAATAACAGCAGGCTTTGCGGTAAACAGCTATTTAACTATGCAACAAAACATAACATTAAAGCTAACGGCTGCCAACGCAGCAAACAATGCTGCTGTTAAACGTTTTGCTGCAGAAGCTGCTGGTGTAAACGAAGAAGCTGTTACCGGTTTTTACATAGCAAAAAAATCAATTGACGCGCGCAGCAAAACGCCTTACATAAATTTAACCTTAACTGTTTTTATTGACGAGCCGTTTGTTAACAGACCCGTTGAAAAAATTATTTTACACGATGTAACCCATGCCACCCACAGCGTAGCTGTAATTGGTGCAGGCCCTGCCGGTTTATTTGCTGCGTTAAAGCTTATTGAGCTGGGCATAAAACCCATTGTGTTTGAGCGTGGCAAAGATGTGCGGGCCCGCAGGCGCGACCTTGCCCTGCTTAACAAAGAAGGTATTATTAACCCGGAAAGCAATTACTGCTTTGGCGAAGGCGGCGCAGGCACTTACAGCGATGGTAAACTATACACCCGCAGCACCAAACGCGGCAATGTTAACCGTATACTAAACATATTTGTACAGTTTGGTGCCGAGGAAAAAATATTGTACGAGGCGCACCCGCATATTGGCACCAACAAACTGCCGCATATTATAAGCGCCATGCGTGAGCAGATTATACAATGTGGTGGCCAAATACATTTTGAAACTAAAGTTACCGGCCTGCAAACCCAGCGCGATGTTTTAAAAGGCATAACGCTGGCCAATGGCGTAACCCTGCCGGTTGAAGCGGCCATATTAGCCACCGGCCACAGCGCAAGGGATATTTTTACCATGCTGCACCAGGCTAACATTTTAATTGAGGCCAAACCTTTTGCCCTTGGCGTACGTATTGAGCACCCGCAGGCACTTATTGACAGTATACAATACCACTGCCCCATTAACAAGGGCGCAGGCAGCAATACTTTAACCAGGGATGAGCATTTGCCACCTGCATCGTACAGCCTGGTGGAGCAGGTTAATGGCCGTGGTGTATTTAGCTTTTGTATGTGCCCCGGTGGCATTATTGCCCCGGCAGCCACTGCAAAAGAGGAGTTGGTGGTAAACGGCTGGAGCCCCAGTAAACGCAATAACCCCTATGCCAACAGCGGCATGGTGGTAACTGTTGATAAGGCCGACCTTGCTGGCCTGAAAGGTTTTGCCCAACACCACAACCTGCAATCGCCACTGGCGCTGATGCACTTTCAATCGTGGGTGGAAAAAGCGGCTTTTGCCGCTGGCGGCGGTAAGTTTGTGGCCCCGGTGCAGCGCATGGCCGATTTTTGCAACAACAAAGTATCATCCACCCTGCCGCAGTGCAGTTATGTGCCTGGTGTTACCAGTGCCAGCCTGCAACAGGTATTGCCCCCTTTTATACACAATGCCCTGCAAAACGGCTTTAAAGCTTTTGGCAAAAAAATGCACGGCTACTATACCAACGAGGCTGTAGTGGTGGCTACGGAAAGCCGCACCTCCTCCCCCGTGCGCATACCCCGTAATGCAGATACTTTTGAACACCCGCAGGTTAAAGGGCTTTACCCCTGTGCCGAAGGTGCCGGTTATGCTGGCGGCATTATTAGTGCTGCCATGGATGGCGAAAACGTAGCAGCCATGATTGCTGCCCGGCTTAACAGCACGCATTAAGCAGCGTTCTGGGTTCTCTGTTCCGGGTTCTTTGTTTGAAAAGTTTGATTGTTTGATTGTTTGAGGAGTTCACCGGTGCGGGATGCGCAAGTTCCGGGTTTTGGGTTTTGGGTTCCGGGTTCTTTGTTTGAAAAGTTTGAATGTTTGATTGTTTGAGGAGTTCACCGGTGCGGGGTGCGCAAGTTGTGTTGTTGCAGGTTTTGGGTTCCGGGTTCTTTGTTTGAAAAGTTTGATTGTTTGATTGTTTGAGGAGTTCACCGGTGCGGGGTGCG
This sequence comes from uncultured Parafilimonas sp., assembly GCA_964598675.1. GTDB lineage: Bacteria > Bacteroidota > Bacteroidia > Chitinophagales > Chitinophagaceae > JABDFW01. The sequence continues at coordinate 80 of CAZRDD010000729.1, read as the reverse complement.
CAAGTTGTGTTGTTGCAGGTTTTGGGTTCCGGGTTCTTTGTTTGAAAAGTTTGATTGTTTGATTGTTTGAGGAGTTCACC
>CAZRDD010000728.1:0-2455 GCA_964598675.1 uncultured Parafilimonas sp. | reverse complement strand
TCGTATTATACCAGCTATGTTAAATGCTATAAGCGCAACAAATACCACATATAATATATCCATAAAAAAAGGAAACATGTATACTATTTTTTTTAAAAAAACTTTTTCCTCTTTATACCTTCAGAGTATACATTATACAATGTTATTTATTTGAAGTTGTAGTTACACCTCCTGCTCCAGTTCTTCAAATCAGGAGCTTAATACCATCACCGATGTTTGTTGCGTTTTAATCACCAAAAAACCTTGCAAGTTTGGCAACACTACAAACAGTAAACCACAAACTGCAAACCGCAGTGCTGCCACGCCTTATGCTGTACAAGTGTGCGACGCAACAGCAGCTGCATAGTACCACCACAGCCGGGGCCACCATTGCCTTTGGGTTTACATTACCGGCAGCTCAATATACGTGGCAAAGGCGGGGCTGCGGTAAATGCGCTGCGTGGCCTTTTGGTAATCGGTGCTTTGGGCGTTGTATATGCTGGGTACAAACTTTTGGGGGTTCATATCAATCATGGGGAACCAACTGCTTTGTACCTGTATCATTAAACGGTGGCCTTTTAAAAAGGTGTGGTTTACCTGGTGCAGGTTTACGGTGTACTCCGCCGGTTGATTGGGTACTATGGCGGCAGGTGTGGTAAAACTGGTGCGGTACCGCCCGCGGAAGGCCTCGCTGGCTATCATCAACTGGTAACCGCCCATTTTATGGGGCGTAGTTTCGCCGGGGTACACATCAATTAGTTTTACCACCCAATCGGCATCGGTACCGGTGGTGGCGGCAAACAGGTGGGCAATAATGCTGCCGGTAATGGTAAGGCTGTCTGTTAACACATCACTTTGCCAGGTTAATACATCGGGGCGGCCGTGTACAAAACGCTGGTCTTCGGTTAGCCACTCGCGCCAGCGGCTGCCATCGCCATAGGTTTGCTCAATGGGGCGGGCGCGGTAAGGTACTGGGTTTTGTGGGTCGCTAACGTACTCATCAAACGCATTATTGCCGCTTTGTACAGGCGGCGTAAACGATACCTTGCCGCCGGGGGCGGTGTACAGTTTTTTTATAGTGGCCTGTGCGGGTGGCCAGGTGCTGTAGGTTTTCCACTGGTTGCTGCCGGTTTGAAAAACGGTGGCTTCGCTAAACTTGCCATCGCCCTGGCCCTTTAACCACCAGGCAAACCATTTTTGCTGTACCTGCTGCTGAAAATAACGGGCGGTATTGCTGCCGGTTTGGTAATTGCCCAGGTGGGTAACCTCGCCACTGGCCCATTGGCCGTGGTTCCAGGGGCCCAGGCATATATAGTTGCGGTTGCTGCTGTCTTTCTGCTCCAGGTGGGTGTACATCAGCTGCGGGCCCATCATATCCTCCTGGTCCCACACGCCGCCTACATGCAGCATGGGTACACGGGGGTAATCCATATAGCGCAGGGGCGATTTAAACTGCCAGGCGCTGTCGTAATCGGGGTGCTGCATAAAGTAGTTCCAACTGGGCAGGGTATTGTGAAAATACTTGCTGTTGGCATTGCTTAGAGGCCCCATGTTTAAAAACCAGGTGTAGGTATCGTAATCGTTAAAGGGAAAAAGGGTATCCTCCTTGCTGGCTTCTTCCATAAAGGCATAATCAAATGCGTAGGATAGGCGAAAGGCGCCGTTGTGGTGAAAATCATCACCAAGAAAAAGGTCGCTCATACAGGCCTGGTCGCTGATGGCCTTGAGGGCGGGGTGCGGACGGGCAGCACCCACCAGGGCAGTCCACCCCAGGTACGATATGCCGTACAGCCCGGCTTTACCATTGTTGTTTTTGGTGTTTTGCAACAGCCAGTCTACCGTATCCCAGGTATCGGTACTTTCATCGGTGGTGCCGGGTTTATCTAACACGGGGCCATTCATTATAAACTGCCCCTCGCTTTTATACCGGCCCCGCACATCCTGCGTTACAAATATGTACCCATCGGCAGCCATATCTTTTGTATAAGCGCTTCTGTCGGGCGGCTGTGTGCCCTGGCTGCCGTAAGGGGTACGCTCAATTAACAGGGGTACCGCTTCGGTGGCATTGGCCGGGGAGTATATTACAGTGTACAGCTTTACACCATCGCGCATGGGTATCATGGCTTCGTGGCGGGTATAGGTTAATTTGCTTTGCGCAAATACAATGATGCTGGCGCAGCACAATGCTGCTGTTAACAGGTACTTCATAATTGTTTATTGGGTGGGCTGCGCCCGGTTTTTTGTTTGTTGCATGATGGTATATTTTTTTTACTTACACCCATCTTGCGGCTGATGTTACTTGCGCTGTTTCATCTTGGTGTTGCTGGCTGTTTTTTATCGTGCTTCAAACACTACAAACCACATACTATAGACTACAAACCTTCTTAAGCTTCTTGCTTGCTTCCGGCTGCGCCTGCCGTGTACTTACTTTTTTCTCTCTTAAGTAACTTCTGCGAAGGCCGAACCGTAACGTGTT
>CAZRDD010000727.1:0-2459 GCA_964598675.1 uncultured Parafilimonas sp. | reverse complement strand
GAAACTGCCACACTTATCCACCAAATGTAATGTTTCAACAGCAATGTTTTACGCTGCATTCAATGAAATTGTTTTTATCTTTTCATCTTAATTATTAATCTTTACCGTATAAATTGCCATAAAAGCATAATACAGGTGTATTTTGCTGTACTTTTAAAACCAAAACGATTGTTTATATGAACACATACCCCGTGCGCATTGCGCTTATTGCCTCTTTAGGCGGTTTTTTATTTGGCTTTGATACGGCTGTTATTTCCGGTGCGGAGCAGGCCATACAAAAACTATGGAATTTAAACGGGTTTGTTCATGGCTTTACCATCGCCTCCGGGCTTATAGGCACCGTAGCGGGTGCTATGGTGGCAGGCATACCTGCCCAAAAATATGGCCGCAAAAAGGTGCTTTCGGCTATTGGTATATTGTTTTTGTTTGCCGCCGTTGGCTGCTCGCTCACCAATGTGTGGATACTGTTTGTTATTGCCCGCATCGCTGGTGGGGTGGCCGTTGGCGCTTCATCGGTAGTGGGGCCTACCTATATTGCCGAAATTGCCCCCGCACACAAACGCGGCAGGCTGGTGGCTACTTTTCAGTTAAATATTGTGGTGGGTATCTTAATCGCTTTCCTCTCCAACTACCTGCTGGTAGGCCTTGGCGATAATGCCTGGCGCTGGATGCTTGGGGTACAGGCTTTCCCTGCATTTATTTATATTATTTTGTTAAGGCAAATACCCGAAAGCCCAAGGTGGTTAATGCTGCGTGGCAGGGATGAGGAAGCCAAAAAGATTTTTGAGAAAACAGGCGAGCCTGATATTGCGCGCGAAATGGCCGACATACGCCAATCGCTGCACGTAGGTAAAACAGAATCGGTATTCAGTAAAAAATTCCGTAAGCCGGTAATTTTTGCGGTGCTGCTGGCCATGTTTAACCAGCTATCCGGCATCAACGCTATTTTATATTTCGCCCCCCGCATTTTTGAAATGGCCGGTGTACCTGCGGGTGCAGTGGCTTTTCAACAAGCCATTTATGTAGGGGCAGCCAACGTAATATTTACCCTTGTGGCCATGAGCCTGATTGATAAGTTTGGCCGTAAAACGCTGCTCATCATAGGCTCGGCGGGCATGGTAGTATTTTTAGGCCTTACCGCTTACGTGTTTGAAAGCGGCACCGGCGGCGAAATGGTTAAATGGCTACTGGTGGGCTTTATTGCGTTTTTTGCCTTCTCTCAAGGGGCTGTTATATGGGTGTTTATCTCCGAAATATTTCCCAACAGTGTACGCTCGCAGGGCCAGGCACTGGGCAGCAGTACCCACTGGATTATGGATGTGATTATTACGTGGACCTTTCCCGTGGTGGTATCTGCCTCCACCTCCGGCGGTTACTACTCCTTTGTATTTTATACCGGCATGATGTTGCTGTGCCTGCTTTTTGCCTGGAAAATGCTGCCCGAAACCAAAGGCCGCTCGCTGGAAGAGATTCAGCGTGATTTGGGGATAGAGTAAAGCAGTTTGAATGTTTGAGAGTTTGAAAGTTCCAGTGTTAGCGGGTGCTGTGTTCTATGTTCTGGGTTTGAAAAGTTTGGTTGTTTGATTGTTTGATTTGTTTTTTGGTTCGTACTTTGTACTTCCAAAATCGTACTTCGAAGCTTATGCCGCTGATACATTTAAACCAACTGCCTGTTAACCAAATTGTACCGGGTTACCATGCCCGGTTTATACATACCGCTAACATCACCTTTGCCTATTGGGATGCGGAGGCGGGCCACACCCTGCCCGAACACAGCCACCTGCACGAGCAGGTTGCCCATGTATTGCAGGGTACTTTTAAGCTTGTGGTTGACGGGGTTGAATACATTATACAACCCGGCCAGGTGGTGGTTATACCACCGCATGTAAAACACTACGGCACTGCCATTACCAATTGCCAGTTACTTGATGTTTTTTACCCCGTTAGAGACGATTACAAAAACTTATGATGACTATCCGTTATTTGGTTTAGGCGTTTTTAACCACATAGCCGTAGTAGAAAACATAAGAAACACATAAGGTTAGATAAGGGGCATAGAATATATATAACTTTGTTTTTCAAATGTCATTCTATGTTTAACCATGTTAGCTACTGAATCTATTTGGTGAAAGCTACCCATCCCCGTAATGAGTGAATTACACCTACCACAAACCAAATTACAAATCGCCATTAAAAACTTATTATGAACCTTAACTTATACGGCAAAACAGCGCTGGTATGCGGCGCATCGCAAGGGCTGGGGGCCGCAGTGGCTGCCGAACTGGCCATGCTTGGGGCCAATGTGGTTTTACTGGCCCGCAACCAGCAAAAACTACAAGCGGTATGCAGCCAGCTGCACAACAACAACCAGCAGCACAGCTACATTGTGGCGGATACCAGTATACCTGCCGATGTAAAACAAAAAACGGAAGCCTATTTAAACCAGGGCAATACCATAC
>CAZRDD010000726.1:0-2460 GCA_964598675.1 uncultured Parafilimonas sp. | reverse complement strand
GTTTGGCGTTCAATAGGGCTGGATGTTGAAACATGCGGGTGTGTTAAACAAACTGAATGGGATATGCTGTTTGTTGCCAGTGAGCAACGTTTTTTAAGAGGGCTGCCTGCCAGCGAGGCAAATAACCGGGCCACCAGTTATTTTTCGGCAAAAGAAGCGGCCTATAAACTGCAGTTTTACATAACGCATACCCCCCTTTGGTTTACCGATTTTTGTGTAACCGAAACAGCGGACGGTTTAACGGTAAAACTGCTTAAAAGGCAAAAGCAGGTACCCGCTTTTTTGCTGGTACATTCCATAGTAAAAAATGGACATACTATAAACCTGTGCTTGCTGCCGTGTAATTAATATAGCTGTTGCAAAATTGTATTTATTTACAGCCCAAATGCCTGCTGGTTAATATAAAGATGCTGCAGGCCTTCAATAAAATCGTAGCCTTTGTCTGCTGTAATTGTTTGCCCGCGTACAGCATCCATAAGCCCGCTGCAAAGCATCCATACTATATTGGCAACTTCTTCAAGCGCTACATCTGTACCGGCTGCATCGTATTTTTCAATAAACGAAACCCACTCATTGCCTAATGTAGACAGCAGTGAATCTGTAATAACGGGCCGTGTTCGCACCACATTAAACTTTACATCTTCCTCAAACAGGTGGTAGGTAAGATATTTTACCAGCACCTCGTTAAGGGTTTTAGTAGCGGCTGCAAAATCGTAGTTTTTATGAAACCTGTCTGGCCCGTGCGAAGAGAGCGCTATAACATAATTTGGATACACCCCAAACACTTCTTTTATGCGGTGTGTATAAGCAATCATAGGCCAGCAGCTGTACTCAATGCTTTTCAGCAGGCTAGCCTCCTGATACTCATCAAAACCCTTTACCACATTGGCAAAAGATACGTTTGATATAAAAACATCAAGCCGCCCAAAACGATTTTTTATTTCTGCAAGCAATGCTTCTGTATCATCATCATTAATAACATCGGCCTGAAAAATTAGCGGTGGCGGGCATCCGTTTGCAATAAATTCTTCAGCCAGCGCTGTATCGTCGGCGCTTCCCCAACCGTATGTAATAACTACCTGGCAACCTGTTTTGGCAAACTGGTGCGCTATAGCCTTGCCTATACCTTTGGTACCGCCGGTTACCAGTACAACGCGCTGTATATTATCTAACATAGTTTTCTTTAATTTGCTGTAATATTTCTTTTGCGTTAAATGTTATTTCGTGTAGCATTGTTTCAACGGTATACGTTTCTTCAAATACTTTTCTCCGCTGCATGCTTTGGTAGCGCTTAAGCATGCATAAAGCCTGCCGTGGTTTTTCTGCAATGGTTGCGGCGAGTTCCTGCGCTTTATTTTTAACACCGGCCCTGGTAACAATATAGTTAAAGGCGCTACGGCCTTCAAAATAATCGCCACGGTAAAAGGTGCCGGTGTACTGCATTTCAACCGCCAGCGATGCTGGCATGTAATGTTCAAGCAGTTTGGTTATGCCCATGCCGGGGGTAAAACCCATGTTCATAAATGAGCATCCGTAGCGGCTTTCTTTTGCCATTACAATCATATCGGCACAAAGCCCAACGGCAAGCCCGCCGCCAACAGCATGGCCTTCCATTGCAGCAATTACGGGTACAGGTATATCAAGCAATGCCTTAGATAATACAATGTCAACAGGTTTTATTTCTTTACGGCATAATTTTTCAAGTGTTTCAATATCGGCACCGGCGCAAAAAACTTCCGGCGTGCCGGTAATTACCAGTACTTTAATTGTTTCGCTTGTATTTACTTCATATATGGCGGCAAGCATTTCTTCTACAAACCTTGGCCGCAATGCGTTTTGGTGTGCAGCATCGTTCATGGTCATGTAACCAATACCTGCTGCATCTGCTGTAACTGTTATAAGTTTATCATTCATCAGCCTTTGCCTTTTGCTTTTGGGTACGGGTATATATTTCCATGAGGTTATCAAAAAAGGTAGTTCCCTTATCAACATTTATTACCTGCCCGCTAATGGCATTGCAATACCCTGAGCAAAGCGCTGCAATTACAGCAGCAAGGTCTTCTGGTTCAATCCAGTAGCTGTCGGGTACCAGGCTTGCAGCAAACTCGTAGATATTTTTACCAAAAGTATTTTCGAAAGACTGGGTGCGTATAGCGCGCGACCTAACCGCATTAATGCATACATCATAAGGCCTTAAGCGCACATTCATGTAACGTACAAGCGTCTCCATTACTGCTTTGGAGGCGGCTACAAAGTCGTATCCGGCCGAATAATGATCGGGGCCGGTGGATGATACCGCCACTATGTGTTTGGGGTACTGGCCAAACGTAGCTTGTATGGCTTTTGTGTACGATACCACAGGCCAGCTTGAATATGATATGCTTTGTTTAAGCCCTTTTAAAGTGTAATCTTCAAAGCTGCGTATAATGGCTGATACCGATACGTTGCTGATGAAAACAT
>CAZRDD010000725.1:0-2461 GCA_964598675.1 uncultured Parafilimonas sp. | reverse complement strand
TGCCTACCCTGCTTTTATGGATAAAGCCATAAGCATTGTGGGCACCCCCAAACAGTCTTTTCACGACCTGCTGTTGTGGAACACAGAGCTTAATACGATTAACGATGCGGCCAACAGCGGCAACAAACAAGCCATAGCCGATGCCATGCAAAAGGTAAACGATATACACCTGATGGAGTTGTACACGCCTGCTTATTTTGTGCACACCTTACCTGCAGACAGCTTTGCTGTTTACCTTAACAGGATGCACGCCAGGCCGGGTTTTGACATAGCCGACTGGCGCATACAACTGCAGGCTATGTTGCAGCATGATATTTATAAAAGTTCGGGTAAGGGTGTTGCTGAAATTAACCAGGCTATAAAAGCCAAACTGCTTTTTATAGCTGCTGTTAGAGATCAGATGGTGAACCCCCAAAGCGCTATTGATTTGGCTAAACAGCTTGGCAGCAGGCTTGAGTTGTTTGATAACGATTGCGGCCACAACCTGTTTGAGTGCGGCACCGACAGGGCAAGGCAGGTAATAGGCTCTTTTCTTAAAGAGTGATGGCCCGGTTTAACATGGGGGGCTGTTGATGTAATGACTGCGTTTTTTTGCTCACACAATATATCTGCCTAAAATATTTAACGTAACATGGTTAGTAAAAACACCTGTGGCCTGTGGCTGCTTTGTGCAGTTGTTTGCCTGCTTGCGGCTGGCTGCGGCACAGCAATTAATAAAACAGGTACAACGGCTGAAACACACGGTTGGCAAAGGGTTGGGCCTGGTGGTGGCGGGGCTACATTTATACCCACCTTCTCGTACCACAACGTAAATAATTTTTTAGTGCGGTGCGATATGACGGGCGCTTACATTACCAGCAACGGGGGCGAATCTTACAATCAAATAAACAATACCAATGGCTCGCACAGTTTTGCGTACGACCCTGCCGATTCAAACACTATTTACATAGGGTCGCTGATGCTAAACAAATCTGCCGATGGTGGTAAAACATGGCAGCAGCTTTTTCCTGCAAAAAAAGATGTGGTAAGCGGGCGTTTTGTGGGCGACCATGCGGAGTACGAAATTAAAACCGGCGATACTGCTTTAGCACAAAACCGGCTGGAGGAGATTACTGCCATACGTGTTGACCCTTTGCTGAAAGGGGCCTTGTATTTTGCCAGTGGCAACAACTTTTACTACACCGCCAACAGTGGCGAAACATGGGCTAATAAAAACCTGGGCCAAAGCATACAGTACATTTATACCAACGCCAGCACCCTTAAAAACGAGGTGTATATTTTTACGGAAGACAGCATCTTCGTCTTTCGTAAAAACAATGCGGCCATTACCAGCAAAGCGTTGCCTGCGGCAGTACGGCCTGCGGGCTCGTTTACTGCGGGCACTGTAAAAGGCAGCGGTAAAACCATTTTTTATGCCCTGCACAATATTGCAGGGGCTGTTAACACTTTTGCCTTTGCGCATTGCGAGGTTTGGCGCAGTACCGATGTTGGTGCTGCGTGGCAGCCCTGTGCCGACAGCGTTATTACCAACCAGCGTTTTGGCAATAAGCCCAGCCTTATAAAACTGGTGTGTGCCGAAATGGATGCAGCCAGTGCTTACGTGGTGGCCAACCAGTACACTGAGGCCCTTAACGGCAAACCCATTAACTGGTACGGGGCCTTAAAAACGGCTGATGAAGGTAACACCTGGCACTGGGTATGGAAAGGCGGTGGCGGCTCCGGCGAATACGGCGTTCAGGATGCGGTGGATGCCCCTAACCTTAACGATGCCTGGGTACACAAGGCTTTTGGCGGGGAGTTTATACAACTGATGGATGCGGGCGTGGCACCTTACGATGGCAACACCGCCATTGTTACCGATTGGTACCGCACCATGAAAACCGTAGATGGTGGCAACACCTGGCGCGAAGTTTACAGCATTAAACAGCCTGATGATACCTACACCAGCCGGGGGATGGATGTTACCACCACCTACGGCGTGCATTTTGACCCTTTTGACAGCAACCACATAGCCATAAGCTATACCGACATAGGCTGCCACCAGTCGTTTAACGGGGGTAAAAGCTGGGCGCGCAGCGTAACCGGTGTACCGGGTGGCTGGGTAAATACCTGCTACTGGATGGTGTTTGACCCTGCGGTGAAAAACAAGGTATGGAGCGTATGGTCGGGGATGCACGATATTCCGCGTGGTAAAATGACGCGCGACCCCAACTGGAAAAAAAGCCCCGTTGCTGCCGGTGGCGTATGTGTATCTACCGATGGGGGCCGCAACTGGCAACCCACGGTACAGGGCATGGGCGACAACTCGCCTGCTACCAGCATTGTTATTGACCCCACCAGCCCTTCGGGCCACCGCACGCTGTATGTTACCGTGTACAGTAAAGGTGTTTTTAAATCAACCGACGATGGCAACACCTGGCAGTTAAAAAACACGGGTATTGACAGTAATACCTGCGCTTTT
>CAZRDD010000724.1:0-2462 GCA_964598675.1 uncultured Parafilimonas sp. | reverse complement strand
GCCGTTTTATGCGCGCAGCGGCGTACTACTACCTGGCCTTAAACTGGGGCCCGGTACCCATTGTATACGATAACATAAGCCAGCTTGGCGATACCACCATACGCCGTAATAACCTGGATGATGTTTGGAAATTTATCATCTCAGACCTTACCTGGGCAAAAAACAACCTGGCAACAGCACCTCTGCAACCGGGCCGTATTACCAAATGGAGTGCGGAAGGCATGCTGGCACGCGCTTACCTTATAAGGGCAGGCCTGGGCCAAAGCGGCGGCACCCGCAAACAAAGCGACCTTGACAGCGCTAAATACTACGCTGGCGATGTGTGCAACAACAGCAGTTTAAGCCTTTACCCCAATTACTATAACCTGTTTACCAGCAAAACCTTTAGCGGCACCACCGTACCATCGGAGTGTTTGTTTGGCCTGCTTTGGGTACCAAGCGGCAGCTGGTTTGTACAAAACCACATGCAGGCAAACCTTGCCTACACATCGCTTATAACACAAACCGGCGATGGATGGGGTACCTCGTTTGGCGCATCGCCCAGCCTGCTGGAGTACTATACCGACCCAGCCAATGCAGCCGACTCCGTTAGAAGAAGGGCCTCTATATTTATGCCCAACGATTACTACCCCGATATTAATGTGGCCAATGGCGGCTGGCATGTAGATACAGCGCTTTTTAACAACGGTAAAATTTATGCACCAGGCCAGGCAGGCAATGGTGGTAACGACCGCGCCTTTATTAAAAAATATGTAATAGGCTCGCCTGCCGATAATGGTGGTTTGGGTGGATCGCAAAACGAAAACATAAGCACGTACATTTTGCGGTTGTCTGAAATTTACCTGGTATATGCCGATGCCATACTGGGCAACAGCGCCTCCACCTCCGACCCCGAAGCGCTTAAATATTACAATGCTGTAAGGCAGCGGGCAGGTGCCAAAACCAAAACATCCATTACGTATGCCGATATTTTTCAGGAGAAGAAGGTAGAGTTTGCGTTTGAAGGCCATGCCTGGTACGACTGGAAGCAGTGGTATTACTTCGACCCATCAAACGCGCTGCATTATTTTAGTACCCAAAACAGGGGCAACTACAATATTTCGTACAACAACGGCAGCCCTTTTGTAACCTATTTTGGCCAGGATAATATGCAGCCCGGTTTTGTAAGTTACCCAATCACTTCTGCCACTGCCGACCTGCCTTACCCCGAAGCTGAAGTACTGGTATCCACCAACCTTCAGTTAGCGCCGGTAGCGTTCGACTTCAGCAAATTGAAATATTGATATTCTCTTAATAAAAACAGTATATGAAACGTATTATATTATTTTTAATAGTGATGGCGGGCCTTGCGCAATTTGCCTGCAAAAAAGATGCTTCGGGCAGCGGCCAGCCGGTAATTACCGACGTACGCACCGTGGATACCACCAAGCGCGACAGCTTTTTTACCCAGGCCGTGCCTGGTACCCTTATAGTAATACAGGGCAGCAACATGGGCGGGTTAAAGGCCGTATATTTTAACGATACTGCCGCTTACTTTAACCCTGCTTATGCCACCGGCAGCAACATTATAGTATCTATACCAGCCAGTGCGCAAACAGCAGCCACCAACCCCAATGTGCCCAGTGTAATAAAAATAGTAACCGACCATGGTACAGCCACCTACTCGTTTAAACTGTACCTGCCGCCACCGGTTATCAGTTCAATTTCGTTCGATAACACAGGTACTATTGTGTACATTAACGGTTATAACTTTCAGGGTATTCAAAAAATAACCTTCCCTGTACCGGGTGTGGATACTGCTGTATCGTACACGGTTAATAAAACGTTTACCCAAATAGCTGCTGTTATACCAGCGGGCAGTGCCTTTACCGATTCGTTAAGGGTGTACTGCACCTTTGGCCAGGGCTCGTTTGCATACCCGCCGCCAATGACCATCGCCTCCGTATCTAACGAAAACGGCGCAGGCGGTACAAGTATTACCATTACTGGTACCAACTTTATAGGCATATCATCCGTTGTTTTTCCCGGTGGTGTAAAAAGCACCGATGTGCAAACCGTTAGCGTAAACCAGCTGTTGGTAAAAGTGCCATCCGGTGTAACCAGTACCGATTCGCTGCGCGTGGTGGGTGCATTAGGCACAGCTGCATCGCCACAACTGTATAATTCCTGGTTAACCCATCCTTCGCCCGGTTATCTTTCTACGTTTGAAACCCAGTGGGCAGGAGATAACACATCGTTTGTAGGGTGGACAGGCGGTTATGCCGATGAGCCCACCACTACGGCCAATTACCCCGGCGGTACGGGCAGCTCGGCAGTATTGCTGCAGTCGGCCCCTATGTCGGCCAATGCAGGCCCCACCTCGCAGGGTAACCCCGGTTTGCTGCAATTGAACGATGTACCCTGGGTAGCTGATAAAACAGCCAGCGTAAGCGATTACTCCATGAAGTTTGAAGTTTATGTAG
>CAZRDD010000723.1:0-2464 GCA_964598675.1 uncultured Parafilimonas sp. | reverse complement strand
ACAACATTATTCATCAAACAGCTACAGGTAAAGGCCCCTGCAAGGTATCGCTAAAGCCTTTTAAACCGGGGGTTGATAAACGCCTGTTGCTAAGCCACAGCCCTTTTGCCATTAACAATGCTTTTAACCAGCCTGGGCCAATATTTATTCATGCCGAGGATGTGGAGGAATACACGGATATGTACCGTTTTCCGCCGGAGATAAAAGCGGATAAAGAACATTTTCCCTTAACCCTTATTGGTTACAACACGCAACAGATGATGGTGTACACCGAAATGGTGGGCGATAAGGATGTGGATGAACTGATTGTTGAAATATTCAACACCCGGCCACAGGTGGCTTACCTGCATGCACGCAGTGCAGAAGCCTGCTGCTACATCTGCACCATTGAAAGAGTGATGCATGCTGAGGGTAATATCGGGTAAAAGGCTTTTATGACAAGATACTTTTCTTTTTAAAGTTGATTAAATATTCAATAATCAATGTTCAATAATCAATTTTCAAGGAAGAAAGCCACCTGCATTTGTCTTGATTATTGAGCATTGAAGAAATCTTGTCACTGCTGACAAAGCAACGCCATCACTTGAACATAAACTGTTGAGCATTGAATATTGATGATTATGAATACTGGTTAATCATTCGCTGTTCGCTCACTTGAACATTGATTATTGAGCATTGATTATTGAGCATTGATTATTGATTATTGATTATCGATTATTAAGAATACTGGTTAATCAGTCGTTACAACTCACTTGAAAACAGCTTATCTAACCCACAAAGCGGGTGTTGCTCAACGTACATCCACGTTATAAATCCCCCCATCTATGGCTTTAACCATAACAGAACGCATAAACGGTATTGATTGGCAAACCACTGCCAACGCACTAAACAACAGCGGCTTTACCCTGGTAAAAAATGTGCTGAACGTACAAGAGTGCGATACACTGGTGAGCGGTTATGACAACAGCGCCCTGTACCGCAAAACCATTACCATGCAGCGCTACCGCTTTGGCCTGGGCGAGTATAAATACTTTACCTACCCGCTGCCGCAGATAATACAATCCATACGCGAAGCTGTTTATACGCACATAGCCCCCGTGGCCAATGGCTGGATGAAGGCACTGGCCTTACCGCAAACCTACCCAGGCAGCTTGGAGGCGTTTCAAAAAAACTGTTGGGATAACAATCAAACCAAACCCACTGTACTGTTGTTGCAATATGGCATTGGCGGGCACAACACCCTGCACCAGGACCTGTATGGCGATATTTTCTTCCCTATTCAACTGGTGCTGTTTTTAAACGCACCGGGCATTGATTATACCGGCGGGGAGTTTGTTTTAACGGAACCTGTACCCAGGGCCCAAAGCAAGGCCACCGTGCTTACCCCCGGCAAAGGCGATATGTTGTTGTTTACCACTAACTTTCGCCCGGTTAAAGGCAGCAAAGGCTTTTACCGTGTAAACATTAAGCATGGCGTTAGCCAGGTACACACGGGCAAGCGGCACACGCTGGGTATTATTTTTCATGATGCGTTAACATAAAAACCTTTTACTAACTTTAAAAACAATAAGTTGCCTTATATGTTATTACACAACACCCTTACAAGCACCACACTTAAAAGCCTTTTACGCAAGGGGCTGATTGTGTTTGGTGGCAACAGGCGGTTAAAAATTTATGGCACCTTACGTTGTAAAAGCGGCAGGCGTATGAAAATGGCCAACAGGGTATTTTTTGCCACAGAACAGGAGGCGGTTGAGGCAGGCTACCGCCCCTGCGGGCATTGTATGAAAAACGCTTATACACAATGGAAAAAACAACACACATAACCACAGCTATACAACCGCTATTGTTTGAAGAAACAGGCAACCTGCTGCCCTTTAATGGCGAAGTATTGTACCTGCCGCAGTTTTTTACCCTGCAGCAAAGCGATGTGTTTTTACAAAACCTGGTTAACAACATTGCCTGGAAACAGGAACCCATAAAAATATTTGGCAAACCGGTATTACAACCACGGCTTACGGCCTGGTATGGCAACCCCGGCAAAAGCTACAGCTATTCGGGCATTACCATGCAGCCCCTAACATGGACGGATAATTTGATGCAGATAAAACAGCAGGTTGAAACCTATGCGGGCATTGCGTTTAACAGCGCCCTGCTAAACTATTACCGCAACGGGCACGACAGTATGGGCTGGCACCGCGATAACGAAAAAGAACTTGGCACCAACCCCACTATCGCCTCGGTAAGTTTTGGGGCGGCACGCAGTTTTCAACTGCGTAACTATGCTGATAAAAGCATTGTAAAAACCCTGCCCCTTACCCACGGCAGCCTGCTTTTAATGCGCGGCAAAACACAACATTACTGGCAGCACAGGGTGCCTAAAACCAATACCCCAACAGCCGAAAGGGTTAATATTACTTTTAGGGTGATTGTGTAGTTTACATAGCGTATACGCATTGCACAT
>CAZRDD010000722.1:0-2465 GCA_964598675.1 uncultured Parafilimonas sp. | reverse complement strand
CAGCCCGGGCCAGTACACCGGCCTTCAGGCAGCTATAACAGCAGCACACAATGGCGATACATTGCTGGTATCGGGCTCAAACACCGATTACGGCCCCAACGGCTATACCATTACCATTAATAAACCGCTTACGCTTTGGGGTACAGGTTACAACCCTATAAAGGATAATCCGCTTACATCAAAAATTAGTAATATAGACCTGCAAAGCGGCAGCAGTGGTACAGTGATTGTGGGCTTTATAATAGCCAGCAGCCTGTACAGCGATAACAATGCGCAGATTAACAATATTACCGTTAAAAGAAATTTTATAAACCAGTTGAGCGATGCATGGGGCGACAGTTGGATTATACAGGAAAATATTTTTGGTATTAGCACTTATGGCATTTATATAAACGGCAATAATATACTGGTTAAAAATAATATTTTTCAGGGTAACCCTTATACAGCCATTGGTAACCAATCTGCAAACACCAACTTTATATTCTCAAACAACGTTGTGTTTTGTAATGGCAGTTCGTCCAATACATTTTACAATGCAGTAGTGTCAAACAATATTTTTTACGACTCAACCAAAACCAGTATTTCGTATGCTTCAGGCGCAAGTGCCAACAGTACTTTTGCCAACAATATTGTATACGGTAACCCGCAGGCCAATGTGTTTAATATTGGTACCAATGGCAATACTGAAAGCGGTAATAAATACAATACCGACCCGCAGTTTAACACCCTTAAATTGAGTAAGGACGGCTGGGGTTTTTGGGAGATGTTAGACATTACATCAGACCTTACCCTGAAGGCCACCTCGCCAGGGCATAATTACGGTACCGATGGTAAAGATGTTGGTTTGTTTGGCGGGGCAGGATCGTTAAACCCGCTTACCGGCAGCCCGGCCATACCACAAATAAGCACTATGAACATACTTAACACTGTTGTTGCCCCTGGTGCCACACTTAATGTACAGATAAAGGCAAAGAGCAATAATTAGTATACTATTTCTGCACCCTGCCTGCTTTATAAAAGCAGGTATAAAATATTTTGTATGAAATATTATATTAAACACTTGATTGCCCGTACCAGCCTGCAATGGCTGCGGTGCAGGCGCTGGGGGCTGGCTATGCTGCTGCTGCCGTTGTTTGCCCTGCTGGCAAACAATGCCCATGCACAGCGCCTGGTAGCCGGGGAGTACTTTTACAATACCGACCCTGGTGCAGGCAAAGGCACGCCTGTAACTATAACGGCCACCAATGCCCTTAATAACACTTTTAATATACCTGTGGGCAGCCTGCCTGCGGGCTTTTACCAGTTGTTTGTGCGCTTTAAAGACAGCCTTAACCGCTGGGGCATTGCCGAGCAGCGTACACTGTATATAAGCGCCACCACCGCACAGCTTAAACCACTGGTGCCGCTTACCAATGCGGAGTATTTTTTTGATACCGACCCCGGCGCGGGCCTTGGTAAACCTTTTACCATTACCAGTAACGACAGCCTGCTTATAACGCAGGGTTTTAGCACCAATGGCCTGCGCAAAGGGGCCCACCAGTTGTTTGTACGCTTTAAAGACAGCCTTAACAACTGGGGTATTACCGAGCAGCGCACCTTTTATGTTGACAGCGCCATTAATACCATACCGCCGCCTGCACCCATTATTGCAGCGGAATATTTTTTTGATACCGACCCCGGTGCTGGCCATGGTTTAAACATACCTGTTACCAAAACCAACACTGTTAACCTGGCAAACATCAGCCTTGCCATTACTGAAGGCACCAGGCCAGGAGCGCACCAGTTGTTTATACGCTTTAAAGACAGTTTGAACAACTGGGGGATAGCCGAGCAGCGTACTTTTTTAATTGATTCAACTGTTAATGCCGTTGTTAACCTGGCGCCCATTGTTACCGGCGAGTATTTTATTGATACCGACCCCGGTACGGGCAAAGCCACCCCTGTAAGCACCACAAAGGCAGACAGCCTTAACCTTACGCTAAACCTGGCAGGCACCACAAAACCTGGTACCCACCAGTTATTTGTACGCTACAAAGACAGCCTTAACCGCTGGGGCATAGCTGAACAGCGTACTTTTTTTGTGGACAGCGCCATTGCCGCCACCCCACGGCCACGCATAGTAGCTGCCGAGTATTTTATAAATACCGACAGCGGCGTAGGCCGTGGTACGCCCATACCTATTGCCAAAAGCGATACTGTTAACCAGGTGCTTCAGCTGGTAATGCCCGGCAACCTTGCAGCTGGCACCAACTACCTGTACATACGCTTTAAGGATTCTACCGGCAGATGGAGCATAGCCGAACAAAGGGCCCTGCCTGCTATTGTATGTAAGCCCAACTTAGGCAACGATACCACGCTTAAAATATGCGCAGGCACCACCACCAATATTACTGGTGTATATGCCTACAAAGGCTACGCCAGCTTTACCTGGAGCAACCCGCGGCCCGACAGCGTCGGCGCAGGGG
>CAZRDD010000721.1:0-2465 GCA_964598675.1 uncultured Parafilimonas sp. | reverse complement strand
CCCGCTGGTGTAAAAGACGGGTTTGCCAAAAGCAAATATGCCGATTGGAAGAAGGGCAATGTAACCGAAGTACTGGAAGATGGTAAAGAATTGCAGTACAAGGTATATGCCGAAAAAAGTTCGCCTTTTCAAAAAAAGTATCTTTATTTTAATACAAACGGCAAATTGTTGAGGGATGTGTTAACCTTGTAGCGTTAATGCTTTATATTGTGTAAATGATTAATTAGCCTGAGTATTTATAGTGCCATATCAATATTCAGGCTAATTGTTTTATATGGCAACTAAATTTATTTTGAACATGAAAACAACGTTGGTTTTTGCTTTTTTTTTGTTTATTTTTTGTGCCGTGCATGCCCAGCCCGACAGGTGGCAGCAACGTATAAAGTACCAGATTGCTGTTGATGTAAATGTTGACAATAACAGGTTTGATGGCAATGAAAAAATTGATTACTGGAATAACTCGCCGGATACGCTGAACCGTATTTTTTTTCATACTTATTGGAACGCGTTTCAGCCAAACAGTATGATGGATGTACGCAGCCGGGAGCTAGGCAAAACAGTGCTTGGTACCAACAGAAACAACCAGCCGGTATACGATTGGGATAGCCGCGTAAAAGACAGGATACAACACTTAACACCCGCTGAAATAGGTTACGATACAGTGCTGTATGTTAAAATAAATGGAGTACAGCAAAAGCTTATATGGCACGAAACCATACTGGAAGTAAAGCTTGATAAACCTTTGCTGCCACACACCAAAACAAGCCTTGACGTTGCCTTTACATGCCAGGTGCCCTTACAGGTACGGCGCAGTGGCAGGGATAATGCTGAAGGCATACGTTACAGCATGAGCCAGTGGTACCCTAAAATGGTTGAATACGATTACCAGGGCTGGAATGCCAACCCTTACGTAGCCCGCGAATTTTACGGGGTTTGGGGCGATTATGATGTAAACATTACTATTGATAAAACATACCTTGTAGCAGGCAGTGGCACATTGCAAAACCCTAACGAAACAGGGTTTGGGTACGAGGCTGCAGGCACAGTGGTAAAGCCTGCTGCGGGCAAAACACTTACATGGAAATTCTCCGGGCAAAACATACACGATTTTGTATGGGCTGCAGACCCAACTTATAAACTTGTAAAACGGCAAATAGCCAACGGGCCGCTGATTTATGTTGTGTACAAAAAAGTTGATTCGCTTGAAAGTACATGGAAGGCGTTTACTGATACTATGGAAATAGCCTACCCCTTTATGGCAAAAACATTTGGCCCCTACGCTTACAAAAATTATTCATTTATACAAGGTGGCGATGGGGGCATGGAGTACCCCATGGCAACCCTTATAAAAAGCGCGGGTATAGGCACTGGCCTGCACGAATGGCTGCATAGCTGGTACCAGTGTATGATGGGCAGTAACGAAAGCCTTTACCCATGGATGGATGAGGGCTTTGCATCGTATGCAGAAGCGCGCACAACAGCATGGCTGCATGCAGATACATCTTTTGCTTATGGTGGCGCATACAGGTCGTACAACTATCTTGTAAAAAGTAACAAAGAAGAACCCTTAAGCACCCATGCCGACCATTATAATACCAACATGGCCTATAGTGCTGCCGCGTATGGCAAAGGGGCTGTGTTTCTTGCCCAGCTTGGTTATATAACAGGCGAAGCTGCGCTTGATAAAATATTGCTGGAGTATTATAGCCAATGGCACTTTAAGCATCCTAATCCTAATGATTTCATCCGTATTGCCGAAAAAATAAGTGGCATGGAATTGCAATGGTATAAGGAGTATTGGATATATACCACCAAAACAATTGATTATGCCGTAGGGGATATTAATGTAGCCGATGGCAAAAGTTTTGTAACACTTAAACGTTTGGGCTACATGCCAATGCCTGTTGATGTACTGGTAACTTATAAAGATGGCAGCAAGGAGCTGCATTATATACCAATGAACCTGATGTATGGCGAAAAACCACAGGAAGATGGTATAAAAAGAACAGTGCATGCCGAATGGAAATGGGTAGACCCCGAATACCAACTGCCCCTGGAACATGGAATTAAAGAAATAAAAGAAATAGAAATAGATGCCAGTAAACGCTTAGCTGATATTAACCGTATTAATAACAAATTAGCAGTACCGGAGTAGAGATGTAAAAAAATTAAATGTGTTAAAATTTGGGTGAATGGGAATAACTAAGTATCATTGCCGAAATTTCCCCCCACCACTCTACGTTGCTGAAGTATGAAATAGTTGCTGTTTGTTAATTTAACTTGCAACAAAACAAAATAATAATATGAAAATAGTAATCGTAGGCACAGGCTATGTGGGCCTTGTGACTGGTGCTTGTTTATCAGAAGTTGGGACAGAGGTGGTTTGTGTGGATGTTAATGAAGAAAAGATTGAAAACCTAAAGAAAGGCATACTCCCTATATATGAACCTGGTTTAGACCGGATA
>CAZRDD010000720.1:0-2467 GCA_964598675.1 uncultured Parafilimonas sp. | reverse complement strand
AATCATTGGAAAGCCACCCAAAGTAAGTGGCCTGGTGATTTTCATTTTCAAAATTGCTTGAATAATCCTCAAAACTCTTTTCACTTAACGACACCCAAAGACCGTAGTGCAGGTCTTCGCAGTGGTCAATCACTTTTTGGGTAAGTGTACACCTTATAAAACGGTCTGTTTGGCCGGGGTACTTAATTATGCAAAAGTCGGTGTCAAGCTCTCCTGATTGCTGTTTTTCTTCTTGAGTAAGACCGTTATAATTTGACGGTGAGGAATATGTGATGGCTGGCCACTCTTCAATTTCTTTTCCGCAGCAGCTGCAAATGTATTTTTTGGTGGTTAACATTTTATTATCAAATTTTTTAGGGCGATTAGTATTGTTTGTACGATGGCTAAAACCAAAAAACATCAGGGAAAAAGTAAACAATAATACTACATGTGATTTTGTTTATACTATCAAACTGCTTAATAGGCAGTTACTGTTTTTTTACAAACTAATCCAATGTTTGGTAACAGCCTCCCTATGCGCTCTCTCAACCCTATGCTTCTATGTGTTTAACCAATAAGGTGTGTTAAATTCTTCCCGGTAATCGCCCTACTTCACAATTACACTGCCCAGTTGGCTGGTAATTTCCCTTTCAAGTTTTTTAAGGTGGTTGTGTATTTCTATCATGCGCAATTGTTCGGGCAGCGGTTTGTTGGCCATCATGTTGCGCTGGTTTTCCTCAAACATCTTTTTTATTTTGCGCAGTTTAAAAAAGTTAACGCTCATCAGTACATCGCGTTTGCTGGTATCGCGGTTAAGTATGTTCATGTTTTCCAGCTTTTCGTCCCAGCGCTGGCTAAGCTCGTAGGGGAACATCGTAACCGTTACCACCAGGTTGCGTATCTGCTCATCCGGGTGGTACAGCAGGGTTTTGGCGGTAGGCTGCATGCCCTCGTGGTACTGGTGGTAGTATTCGGTGTACAGCTTGTTCAGGTCGGGGCTGTTAAAATCAAACTGCTCCAGTTCATCAAAAATGTACTGTGCCATGGTACGTTCCTCATCCCAGGCATTAAGGCCATATTCCAGCAGTACATTCAGTACATTTTTTTCCTGGGGGTAGTCTTCATTTACCAGCAGGGCCATGTCTTCCGCGCCAGGTTCGGTAACGGGCATATCCGGTTCGGCAACGCCTGTATCTTCCACGCGGTAGCGTTTTTCATCCTTCGCCACCCTGTCGCGCTTGTATTTGTTCACCAGGTTTACCAGCCCGCTTTCATCAATACGCAGCAGGCCCGCGCATTTGTTTATATAGTCCTGGCGGCGGGTAAAATCTTCGGCGCGGTCAATTTTGCTGATTGTTTCAGCCACCTGGTTAACCACCTGGCTTTTTTTGGTAACATCATCGCCCGCATCCTGCAGCATAACCTCTAACTGAAACAGGATAAAGTCTTTACGGTTGTTGGCAACAAACTCCCTAAAGGCGGCCGCACCCACTTTGTTTACATAGCTGTCGGGGTCTTCATTATCTGGTATCAGCACCAGTTTAACGTTAAGGCTTTCTTCCAGCGCCATATCCAGCCCGCGCAGGGCCGCTTTAACGCCCGCCTTATCGCCATCGTAAATAATGGTAAGGTTATCGGTATATTTTTTTACAATGCGCAACTGGTCAACGGTAAGGCTGGTGCCGCCGCTGGCCACCACGTTTTCAATACCCGCCTGGTGCAGGCTTATAACATCGGTGTAGCCTTCCACCAGCAGGCATTCATCGGCACGGTCAATGGCCTGCCGCGCAAAATACGAGCCGTACAGTATTTTGCTTTTAACGTAAATATCGTTTTCGGGCGTGTTAATGTACTTGGGGGCCCTGTCGGCCTTGCCAATAACCCTGGCCCCAAACCCAATTATTTTGCCCGTGTTGTTGTGTATGGGAAAAATTATGCGCCCCCGGTAATTATCCACCAGGCCGCTGTCGCGGTTGGCCACCAGCCCGCTTTTTACCAGTAATTCGGGGTTGTACTGTTTAGCAATGGCTGCTTTGGCAAACAGGTTGCCATACGGCGGGTTATAGCCCAACTGAAATTTGCGGGTAATATCATCATTAAACCCCCTTTCCTCCAGGCAGGTAAGGGCAATGGCTTTGCCCTCTTCCGACTCAAACAACTGCTCAGTAAAAAACTTTTGGGCAAAACTGTTTATAATGTGCAGGCTTTCGGCCGCCTGCTGCTGCAGCTTAACTTCGTCGCTAACCTGGGTTTCCTCAATTTCAACATTATACCGGGCGGCCAGCCAGCGCATGGCCTCTACGTAGGAGTATTTTTCGTGCTCCATTAAAAAGCCAATGGCGTTGCCGCTGCGCCCGCAGCCAAAGCATTTGTAAATTTCTGGGGCAGGCGATACGGTAAACGATGGCGATTTTTCCCCATGAAAAGGGCACAGGCCCATGTAGTTGGTGCCGCGTTTTTTAAGTTTTTCAAATTCGCCCACCACATC
>CAZRDD010000719.1:0-2471 GCA_964598675.1 uncultured Parafilimonas sp. | reverse complement strand
AGCTGCGACACATTGAAATCATACGAAAAATCCAGTGTAAGGTGCTGATAGTTTAGTTTTATGGTGGGCACCAATGCATCGTTCCAGCGGTAAAAAGCCCCAAAGCTTATCCCGTCATCTTCCGTATCATCATTTCCGGGAAAGTAAATGGTATATATCGCACCTACCAGGTATTCATACTGCTTTTCCCACCGTTCAATACTGTATGCCAGGGCTTTGACAATGGCGCTTTTAGGCAGCACCTGCATATATTGTTCTTTCATCCATTTGCCTAATGCTGCAAGCACAGGAACAGCTTCTTGTTGCCTTATATGCTTTATTTGGGCATAAGACAGCCCTTCCCCGTTGCAACGCTGCTCAAGGGCATACAGCTGCTGTATTTACATCATAGCATATTCTGCCCGGCTTTTATCATTATCCAGTACCTTAATGGGCGTTTCATCGGCATGCAGGTAAACGCTTTGCAATACTTCTGCCTTTAATGCTTCGTATAGCGTTGTGATGAGTGTGCAGGTGGCGCTTACCCAATCGGCAAGGGTAGCGTATGGCAGTTTAATACCGCTCCTTTCAAAGTGCTGCAATTGCCGGTACAGCGGCAGGTGGTCTGCATATTTATCAATCACCACCTGTGCCAGTAACCCGGGGCCTGCCATCGCTGTTTCCACAGGCCTTACAGGCAGTCCCCCTATCAGCACCCCTTCACCGGCAGGCTTCGCATATTTAATGCGCCTGTATTGTTTGCATGCGGCAACCGTTTCAGCCTGTATGGCAAGGGATAACTGAGAGGGGGTTGTCCCGGCAGCAACAAAGCGCTCCTGCCTTGAACCAAAGATCATTTTCTGCAACTGTGCTAATTGTTGCATTAAATACAAAACTTCCATTTAACATAAACAGCAACAGGTCTGCACTCAGCTGCATGCTCTTTGCATCATGGTCAAAAGCAGGCACCTCAAAGGTGCCCTGCTCCAGCCTGCGGTAAAATAAGGTAAAGCCGCCGCGCTCCCATAACAGCAGCTTGAGATGTGTGCGGGGCTTATTGATAAAGATAAAAATATCACCATCCAGCACCGGTCTGCCCAACTCATTACTGATAATACCGCACAGGCTGTCAAAGCTTTTGCGCATATCTTTTTCTTTACGGTGCAGGTAGTGCCGCCTGGTATCGCTAAGCGCTATAACGCTGCTCATTGTAATAGTTCTAACACGCAAACCTAATCGCACATAACTTCATTTACAAGATGTACTTAGACGAAGGGATACGCATGATGATCATGCCCTGCATGGTCCATAGCCGCATGGTCGTGTTGTGTGCCAGCCACCTGTGATGCATGCTCTGTATGCTGATGATGCATCTCTTGCATACCGGGTGAAGAATGGCCTGTATGTTGGTGTTCCATTTGACAGTTTATTTTATTATTACTGTATAGGCTCTGCCTTAAATCCCGCTTTGTTTATGATGGCGATAACTTCACCGGCGGTCAGGCGCTGTGTTTCAACCGTCAAAATTTGAGCAGGGTTGGTAACGTCCACCTGCCATTTATTTATTGCCTTTGCTTCACGTAAAGCAGGTGCTATCTTAGCCTCGCATCCGCTGCAATTAATATTTGTTTTAAATAATAACGTCTTCATGTTACTTCGAATTAGTATTCAAAGTTACCTGGGCTTCGAAACTTTGTTGTTACACTTTCCTGGCTTTGTTTTATATAATTTCTATGTTTCTCTTGTGTGCCTTGAAAATATCTGTTACTAAACTGTTTTAGCTATTTTTTCCATAATAAAATGGCTGTCTCCAAATTTGCAGAGTGCATCGCAATGCCGGCGCAGGTCTGAAAATAGAATATACTTGATCAATACATTATTGCTTTTAATGGCGGGCCGGGATAACTGAAGCACAACATCTTTCTCCCTGCTATCCGGTACAATCAGGTAAAATACTTCATCGCCATCGGCAATTGAATAGCTTAGATCTGCCAGGCGCAATATGCCTGAGTATATGCTTGCGCTTTTTTCAACTTCAAAGGCTGCCAATACATTGTTGGTGCCTTTTTGAAACCACAGTACATCAATCAGTTTTACCGTGTTAAGCGTTTCCTTATCGATATTGATTTCCGGGAATTGCTGAAGGCTGATAAAGGAGAAACTGTTGCCGCAATGTGATTTTGCACGGTCGTTTGCGGCTGCAATAACATCATAGCCCAATGCATTACCTATCTTCAACAGGTGGTATTGCATTTCTGTATGCAGGTTTTCTTCCAGTCTTTCCTTTTCAACGTCTTCCCGCCGCTTCTCAATAAGCCGCTCCAGCTTTTTTCTTTCTAATTCCGACAGGTATTCATCTGTGCCTAACACTAATTTTTGTGTACCTATTTCAAACAATAAACCCGCTATCGCGCCCAGGTCGAGGGAAAGCAAGGAACGGTATTGGCTATTGGTATCCATCACTGTTTCCCGCAATTGCAACTATTCGCTCC
>CAZRDD010000718.1:0-2492 GCA_964598675.1 uncultured Parafilimonas sp. | reverse complement strand
CTGTTTAGCCCTGCTGAAAAAAGCAGCGATGGCATGCAGGATATGAAAAATATATTTGAAAAATCGCTTGCTGTAAACCAGGCACTGTCTGCAGGAACGGTGTTGCAATTTGAACACCTGGATGCTAAAAAACCAAAAGGCCATGGCATAAGTGCATCGCTTTTTAATAAGGTGCTTGGCAGGAAGCTTGTAAAAGATAAAGCCCAATGGGCATTTTTAACAGAGAATGACATAATGTAAATAGCAACTGTATGTTAAAGCTTATTGTGTTTATCAATTGATATTTATCAGGCTATTAAACAGGCATTAAGTGTACTTTAGCAGGTTATAGTGCTATTAATGGATTAAATGAAAACCTATGGGCAAAAGAAAAGTTTGCGTGGTTATTACAGCCCGCCCAAGTTACAGCCGGATTAAAACAGCCATGCAGGCCATTAAAGAACACCCTGGGCTTGAGCTGCAGTTAGTGTTGGCTGGTTCAGCTTTGCTGGACCGCTATGGAAGTATTGAAAATACCATAGAAAGAGATGGCTTTATTGCCAATGAAAAAGTATATATGGTACTGGAAGGGGAAAACCCGATGGCAATGGCAAAAACAACAGGTATCGGTTTGCTGGAGCTGTCTAATATCTTGTTTAATCTTAAGCCAGATATTGTATTGGTAATAGCCGACCGCTTTGAAACCATTTCAGTATCTATTGCAGCAGCTTATCAAAACATACCATTGGTACACGTACAAGGTGGTGAAATTACCGGTAATATTGACGAAAAGGTGCGCCACGCCAATACTAAACTGGCCGATATACATTTTGTTGCCAGTGAAAACGCCAAGAAAAGGGTTATTCGCCTGGGTGAAGACCCTGAATATGTTTTTAACACAGGTTGCCCTTCCATTGACCTTGCTGCCGGCACGTTGGAGAAACCAGGTTTATCATTCGACCCCTATAAAAAATACGGCGGTGTTGGTGAAACACCTTCGCTTGAAAATGGCTACATAGTGGTTATGCAACACCCTGTTACTACGGAGTATGAAGACAGCAGGGCGCAGATTATACAAACGCTGGATGCTGTTAAAGAAATAAACATGCCTACGCTTTGGTTTTGGCCGAACGTAGATGCAGGTGCGGATGGTATTTCAAAAGGGATAAGGGCTTACCGCGAAAAAAACCATGTACCCAATATCCACTTCTTTAAAAATATGAGCCCGGAAGATTTTTTGGAACTGCTGCATAACTCAAAATGCCTGGTGGGTAATTCCAGCGTAGGTATAAGGGAATGTTCGTTCCTCGGGGTGCCAGTGGTAAACATAGGCTCCCGGCAGGATGGGCGCGACAGGGGCCCAAATGTTGTTGATGTTGAAAATAATAAAACGGCTATTCAAAATGCCATAAGCCTTTGGATTAATGCCGAAAAACCAGCCCCATCGTTTGTATATGGCGGCGGCGATGCTGGCAAAAAAATGGCAAATATATTAAGCGATATACCGCTTCGCTACCATAAAAAAATCAACTTTTAGCGTATGCAGGTGTTGGGTATCATTCCCGCCAGGAAGGGCTCAAAAGGTGTGCCGGGTAAAAACACACAGCTTATTGCCGGCAAGCCCCTTATTGGCTATACCATCGATACGGCTGTACAAAGCGGCCAGTTGGCAGATATAATTATAACAACTGATGATGAAGCCATTTGGCAATATGCTGCTGAACGCAACATAACGGTACACAAGCGCGACGCACAACTGGCTACCGATACATCGCCAGTAGTGCTTACCATTATTGAGGTGTTGCATTATGCCGAAAAGTTGTTTGGCCGCCAGTACGATGCTGTTATGCTTTTACAACCTACTGCACCCCTGCGCCAACCATGGCATATTAATGAGGCTATACAATTACTTTACAACAATAAGCAGGGTTATGAATGTGTAATAAGTGTGGTACAGGCGGGCGACCTGCACCCTGCGCGTATGTACACCATTGATGGCGGCACCGGCTGTATGCATTCGTTGCAACCCGAAAATGAGCAGTTAAACCGGCAGCAATTGCCACCGGTGTATTTGCGCAATGGTTCCATTTATTTAACAACATGCCATGCGCTGTTAACACAGCGTAAAATGATTATTGCACCGGCATTAGCGTATGTAATGGACAGCCGCTATCACCTTAACATTGATGAGCCCCGGGATATGCTGCTGGCTAAAGTGATAATGGAGAACAATTTATCAGCATGATAAGCATCGTAAATTTTGAGCCGGATAATTTTAGCCCCGCAGCAAAAAGCCTTCTGCAGCAAAAAACTGATTATAACGAGCTTGATTGGGATGGGTTTGAGAGCTCGGCCCTGGTACAAGTGGCCAGCGTGATGATTGTGCGGTTTAAAAAAATGCTTACGGCTGAGGTGCTGCAAAAAATCAGCAACCTGCGCATCATTGTTTCTGCCACCACCGGTACCGACCATATTGATGTTGCCTGGTGTGCCAGCAAAAATATAACCATCCT
>CAZRDD010000717.1:0-2493 GCA_964598675.1 uncultured Parafilimonas sp. | reverse complement strand
GCTTATGTAACCCCGCCCGGTGCAACGGCTTAAAACAAACACATGGCTGACAATAAAAAGTATACTGACAGCGGAATAGAAATTAAAGAGGTGTACACTTCTGCAGACAGCATTTTGGGGCAACCCCAGTCTGGTAACGGTGAATCAGCAGCACCACCCCTGCCAGGTACTTACCCGTTTACAAGAGGCATACAGCCCGATATGTACCGGGGCCGTTTATGGACCATGCGGCAGTACGCAGGCTTTTCCACCGCAGAGGAGAGTAACAAGCGCTACCATTATTTACTATCGCAGGGGGTAATGGGCCTTAGCGTAGCCTTCGACCTGCCCACGCAGATCGGCTACGACAGCGACCACCCCTTATCGGAAGGTGAAGTAGGCAAAACCGGTGTGGCTATAGACAGTATTGAGGATATGGAACTGCTGTTTGCAGACATAGAGCTGGAGAAAGTATCAACCTCCATGACGATTAATGCAACCGGGTTTATTCTGCTGGCCTTTTATGTTGCATTGGCCAAAAAGCAGGGGGCAGACCTTACCAAAATAAGCGGCACGATACAGAACGATATTTTAAAGGAGTACGCGGCCAGGGGTACCTACATATACCCTCCCAAGCCATCCATGCGCATTATTACCGATATTTTTGAATGGTGCGCCAGCAACCTGCCCAAGTGGAACACCATCTCCATAAGCGGCTACCATATACGCGAGGCGGGCAGCACCGCCGTGCAGGAAATTGCTTTTACCCTTAGCAATGGCAAAGCCTATGTACAGGCCGCATTGGCAAAGGGCATGGATATAAACGTTTTTGGCAAACGCCTCTCCTTCTTTTTTAATGCGCACAACAACCTGTTTGAGGAGGTGGCCAAATTTCGCGCGGCAAGGCGCATGTGGGCCCGCATAATGAAGCAGCTTGGCGCAACTGATGAAAAGGCTATGATGCTGCGCTTTCATACCCAAACAGGCGGCAGTACCCTAACTGCCCAGCAGCCTTTAAACAACATAGCACGCGTAACCATACAAACACTGGCCGCCGTACTGGGTGGCACCCAAAGCCTGCATACCAACGGGTACGATGAGGCCCTTAGCCTGCCTACCGAAGAGGCTGCGCGCATAGCCCTGCGTACTCAGCAGGTTACCGCTTTTGAAAGTGGTGTAACAGATACAGCCGACCCTTTGGGTGGCAGCTATTTTATTGAAAGCCTTACTGATGAAGTTGAAAAAAGTGCGCTGCAACTGGTGGAAAAAATAGATGCACTCGGCGGCAGCGTTAGTGCTATTGAACAGGGCTTTATTCAAAACGAAATTGCCCGCAGCGCTTACGAATACCAGCAAAAAATTGAAAGCGGCGAAAAAATTATTGTTGGCGTAAACAAGTTTGCAGTTAACGAAGCCAACGCAGTACCCGGCTTTAAAATTGACGACAGCATTCGCCAGGTACAGGTTGATAAAATAGCGCAACTAAAAAGCCAGCGCAACAACAGCAAAGCAGCCGCATGCCTTGAGGCCATTACCAACGCAGCGCAGGATGGCAGTAACCTTATGCCCTATGTTATTGAAGCTGTTGAACACTACTGCACCCTTGGCGAAATTGCAGATACTTTAAGAAAGGTGTGGGGAGAGTATAGGTAGAGGATAACCATTTGTGCTATAAAAAACAACAGGCCATGTTAATGCTATTGCAACAACATGGCCTGCATATTTTATTATAACCCGAACCAATAAATGATATTACCCCAAATATTGGTCTATCAATCCTTTTGTTTCAGCAATGTTTGCTTTTGAAGATGCACCAAACAAAACTGATTCAATTTTTGGAAACTGCCCCAAATACTCAATCGCTTCCTTGGGCCTTATAGCACCTGCTGCAAGCACCTGCATTGCAATTGGCCTGAATTGTTTTTCCCTTAAGTATTTTTCATAAATCTCTTTACCACCGCTCATTCTAAAGCCTACTTTATTTATTGAACTGCATATAACAGGGTTTTGAATACCTACCGAATTAAGTGCATCCAGTAAAGCTGGCATATTCATGGTTATGTAGCCTGGCTCTGCATTGTACTTCTTACGAATATAAGCATCGTACTCTTTAAATATCTCAAACATCTTCATGCCCAAAATCATATCCACCATTACATTCTGAATGAAAATAACGGGAGTATTAATGCCCTTAAACATTTTCATTTCAGCATCTATAAGCAGCTCTATGATAGACATAAAGTCTTTTGAAAGAAACGCCATACCGCCTTTAAACAAAGAGCCGAAAAAGTTACCCGGCACATACTCCTTAAGTGTACCAACAATACCCAACTCTGTGACAGCGTTAGCGTACTTGTGTGCATAAGGCATACAAGGGTAAATGTTGAAACCCTTGTACTTTTCAGGGTTTGCGCGTATATGATCGCATATATTACCTATACGGTCGTGCGTGGTGCACATAAAAGTATTGATGCCGGTTTCGCGTGCCTGGTCTAACACCTTTATAATGGAAGA
>CAZRDD010000716.1:0-2494 GCA_964598675.1 uncultured Parafilimonas sp. | reverse complement strand
TGCAGAAACATTTGGCGCCTGCGGCAGTATGAGCGGCGGTGTTGACCTGAATGATGCAAGGGGTAAATATGACATTGATAAAAGAATTGGCGACACCATTAACTATGCCAGCAACTGGGCCAATTATTCTGTATTGAAGGTGGTGGAGCAGATGCCAAAAGACACACTACATATTATATTCGACTGTGGTACCGAAGATTTTTTCTACAATATAAACGCACGCTTGCACCAAAAAATGCTGCAGTTGCATATTGCCCACGATTATATTGAGCGGCCCGGCCAGCATAATTGGGATTATTGGGCCAATGCCCTGCAATACCAGTTGTTGTTTTTTACAAACTATTTTACATCATCAAAACCGCAATAAGCCAAGCTGTTTTACTTATATTTATAAATGAATTGATTGCTTATGGATGTTATAAATATAGATACTGAGATTCAGCGGTTGCTGGTTGCTTTGTTTATAGGCGCTATTATAGGCGCTGAAAGGGAGTACCGCTCAAAATCTGCCGGGTTACGTACCATGATATTGGTTTGCATGGGGGCATGTTTATTTACGCTGGTTTCGGCTGCTGCGGGAGGCCATAACAATCCAGACAGAATTGCAGCCAATATAATAACAGGCATTGGTTTTATTGGCGCGGGCGTAATATTTAAAGAAGAAAACCGGGTTACCGGCATAACCACAGCCACTACCATTTGGATGGTGGCAGCCCTTGGCATGGAAGCGGGCTTAGGCAATTATAAAACCGCCTTTGTTTGCACGGGCATTATTTTGGTAGTGCTGGTAATACTTGTGTATGCGCAAAACTTTATAGGCAAAACCAACCAGTTGCGAGATTACCGCATTGTTTGCCCCTACCACGATGAAACACTTAAAAAGTATGAACACCTTTTTAAAAAGCACCACCTGAATGCACTGAGAGGGAAGCAAAGCAAAGCCGGTGATACCATTACCGGTACATGGTTAGTGCAGGGGTCTGTACGTTGCCACGAAAGCTTTATAAAAGAGTTGTTGAAGGATGCTGAGATTAAAGAATTTGATTTTTAGAAATTTTACATAAACCCCAGCCCGCACCATTATGAACAATGTAACGGAGAAAATAATAGCCTTTAATACTAACCGGATACCCGCTTTTGTTAAACTTAAGTATGGTTTTTTGGAGGAGGATGTTTTTCGCTTTTACAGGGGCACCTGTCATCTCTTTTATGAGGCATTGGCCAAAAACATAACATGGGAGGATAATACCAAATGCTGGATAACCGGCGACCTGCACCTGGAAAATTTTGGCACTTACAAGGGTGATAACCATGTAGTTTACTTTGACATGAATGATTTTGACGAGGCTTTGCTGGCACCTGCCACATGGGAGGTTAGCCGCCTGCTTACCAGCATACACCTTGCAGGGCATGTGCTTACGTTTAACGAAGGCGTTGCGGATGAACTTTGCAACATTTACCTTGATACATACATAAGCATACTTAAAAGCGGTAAACCGGCGATAGTGGAAAAGGAAACTGCGAGTGGTTTACTAAAATATTTTATTGAAAAGGTACAAGAGAGGCGATTAAAAGACTTTGTGCTTGGCAGAACAGAAGCTAAAGGCAAGCAGCGCAAATCAACCATTGATAATATAAACACCCTGCCCTGCAAAGGCCCTCAAAAAGAGCAAGTAACAGAGCAATTAACCAGTTGGATGGATAAGCACCTCGGTGAAAAAAAATACCGTGTATTGGATTTGGCCAACCGCATTGCGGGTACCGGCAGCGTGGGTGTTCAGCGTTATATTGCTCTTTTGCAGGAAGAAGAAACCGGCCGCCTGCGCCTGGCCGATCTTAAAGAAGCAAAACCTTCTTCCCTGCTTCCATACAGCAAGTACGAACAACCAA
The DNA here is from genome assembly GCA_964598675.1 of uncultured Parafilimonas sp. Lineage (GTDB taxonomy): Bacteria > Bacteroidota > Bacteroidia > Chitinophagales > Chitinophagaceae > JABDFW01. Next base: position 604 of record CAZRDD010000716.1, on the reverse strand, counting down.
CATGGAAAAATGAGGCAGAAAGGGTTATCATCCTGCAAAAAAGGGTTCAGCATGTGGCACCAGCTTTTTTACATACAATTGTGGTTGGCAAAACCCCGTTTGTGGTAAAAGAGCTTCAGCCCTCCGAAGACAGAATGGACCTGAAAGTGTGTAAAGGAAAAAAGAACAAACTTGCAGATATGCTCACTACCATGGCCACGGCCAATGCCTCGGGCCAGTTGCGCAGCGGGGGCAGGCAGGGCAGCAGTATTGCCGATGAATTGATTGATTTTGCCCTAAACAACCGTCTTTGGAAAAAGAAGTTATTGTTGTACACCAAGCAATATGCTCACAAGGTTATAAAAGACCATGCCGCATACAGGGAGGATTATGCAAAGGGCTTAATGTTAGGAAGATAGAAGCTAAAAAACAACTTGCCGTTTTTTATAAAACTACTTTATTTCAGAGTCGCCCCTGCTTTATCCAGCAACTAGTTGCCTCCCCCCTTTCCCCTAAAAAGTTTGACCATCGCGTACCCGTATCTTCTTTTTTCCACTGTTTTTTTTCTCGTATTGCGTAACTTCTTTTGGTATGGTTTTTACCATGTTCTTACCCGCGGTTGAAT
>CAZRDD010000715.1:0-2503 GCA_964598675.1 uncultured Parafilimonas sp. | reverse complement strand
GGGGTTGCCCCACAGTTTGTTTAAAACATACTGGCTTTGCTCCGCATTTAAAAACTTAAAACCGGTTGGCAAGTCTAAGGTTGCATTCCCTTTATCCAATACTATATGCCCTGTTTGGTATTTCATGGCACTGTTTACTGAATCAATTAAGTGGAGATACCGGTAAGCGCCGCAGAGGCAGAATCAGCCTCGCTGGCGTTTTCTTTTTTCTTGCCGCCCTTGTCGGCAAAACAAGCAACAGCAAAAAACAGCACAAATAAGGGCGTTAAGGTTATTTTACGCATAAGGCAGGTTTTGATTGACAAATATGTGCATTTTTTTCCAAAAATAATTGGCCAATTTATCCTGGCTGTATCCCCGCAAAATTTTAGCCGCCAGGCTCACTTTAACCAATTTTTTTGCAAGCCCGCTATCTTCTCATTCGCCAATTATAACAACTATTTAAATACTTATACAATTGTTTATCATCTATTTAAAATAAAATATAATTTTTTTTTAACTAATGCGCAATTAGTCTATATATTTGGTAGGTTTTATAGACTATTACTTTCAACATTTATACTATTTATGAGAAAACTGTTCTTCATGGCACTACTCTTGCCCCTTAGTGTTCTTGCCCAGGTAAATGGGTCATTTATTCTTTCAGGAAAAATTGTAAACGACCAGGGGGGCATTGTACCCGCAGCGTCAGTATCTATTAAAGGAACCAATGCTGGTACCATCAGCGACTCGCTGGGCAAATTCTCCCTTGTTACCAACCAAAAATTTCCGTTGATAATTGTTATTTCCTCCATTGGTTTTGCGCCACAGGAAATTGAAATAAAAAGCGAAAAATCTAACCTCAACATTCAGCTTGTTACCCAAACTTATATTGCCAACGAGGTGGTGATAACCGCCAGCCGCCAAAAGGAGAAGCTGTTACAATCGCCCGTTACCATTGAAAAGCTGGATATCCGCGCGTTGAAGGAAACACCAGCTGCATCGTTTTACGATGCCATTGGCAATTTAAAAGGCGTGCAAATGACCACCGCCGGTTTAACCTTTAAAATATTTAATACCCGCGGCTTTAATGTGCCTAATAATTTTAGGTTTATGCAAATGATTGATGGCATTGATAACCAGGCAGCCACCCTTGGCGTGCCGCTTGGCAACGCCATTGGGCCATCGGAGCTTGATATTCAAAGCATTGAAGTAACCCCAGGTGCTTCCTCTGCGCTTTACGGTATGAACGCGTTAAATGGTATGAGCAACATGATTACCAAAAACCCGTTTCAAACCCAGGGTCTGAGTGTATACCAAAAAACAGCCGTTAACCATGTTGGCTATGGCGAAACTGCCAAACTGCTTACCGAAACATCTGTACGGTATGCAAAAGCCGTTACAGGCTGGCTGGCCGCTAAAGTAAACTTTACGTATTTTCAGGGCAGCGACTGGGTGGCCGATAACCACAGCGATTTTACCCCAAACCTTAACCCATCGTACCCCATACTTAACGGGGCCAATAATATAGCCGCAGACAACTGGAACAAGTATGGCGATAACAGCAACCTTGTTATTACCGACAAAAATGGCAAACAGTTTACCGTACACCGTACCGGCTATTGGGAGAAAGACCTGGTAGGCGATTACACTGTAAAAAATATTAAAGGCGATATATCCCTTAACGCCAGGGTTACCCGTAACACCGAGCTATCGTATGCTTACCGTGTTGGCCAGATGGATGGCTTTTTTCAACGCGGCAACCGCATAGGCTTACGTGGCGTGGTAGTACAAAACCATAAGTTTGAGGTGATAAACCCCGACTTTACTATAAAAGTTTATGTGTCGCTGGAGAATACCCACAACTCCTACAACATGAACCCATTGGCCGATAACCTGGAAAAATCGTTTAAACCCGACAAAAAATGGACGGCGGATTATACCAGTGCGTTAAACAAGGTGTTGCCTACACTGGCTTCAGGCCAAAACTACAGCGATGTTGACCTGCTGGCTGCACACCAGGCTGCAAGGGCTGCTGCCGATGCGGGCCGTTTTACACCAGGCACCGCAGCTTTTGATGCACAGGTTTCAAAAATAAAAGCAAAAAACGATTGGGATATTTACCCAACTTCCAACGACCCTACTGATACCACCGGTGGTGCACGCCTTTTACAGATGAGCCGCTTTTACCATGCAGAAGCCACATGGAACCTGCACAAGTATATTACGTTTGCCGATGTATTGATTGGTGCTGATACCCGCACTTACCAGATTATACCAGATGGCAATAATTTTGTTGACTTCTCCCTGCCGCTGGCTAAAAGAAACCAGGCCGGTGGAAAAGATTTTTACTACTCAAAAAGAGGTGGCTTTGTACAGGCATCAAAAAAAGTGTTTAACGATGCTTTAAAACTAACAGCTTCTTTAAGGTTTGATAAAAGCGATTATTTTTCAAGCAAATTCAACCCACGCGTTTCAGCGGTGGATACATTGAAGCAAAAGCACAATTTCCGCGTCTCCTGCC
>CAZRDD010000714.1:0-2512 GCA_964598675.1 uncultured Parafilimonas sp. | reverse complement strand
TAATTCAAACATGCTTTGCTTTTGTGTTTGCCAGCGCCGTTGTTATTTCGCTGTTCGAAATATAATCGTAGCGGCCCTCTGCATTAAGGGGTACCCAGTAGGCAATGTTTGTGGCATAATCAATAGTACCGTGGCCGCTGTAAAAAATAACAACATTATCATGCTCGCCCAGGCTGTCTAGTTTTTTATACAGTCCCTTTAAAATATCGCGCTTGTTTAAATTGTATAGTGTAACCACGTTTTGCTTACTAAACCCGTACTCGGCTACCAGCTCGTTTTTAAGGCTGTCGGCATCGGCAGTGGCCGATGCAAGCGCAGGCCATTTACTGCCCGTATACTTGCTGCAGGCAATAATAATGGCATGAAATTTATCGGCTTCCAACGTGGGCGACAGCACAAATTTTTGCTGCTTGCCAGCCGCCTGGGTTGCTGCACTGCCCACAGGTTGCGAAAATGCTTTGTTGCCTGACAACAACAGCAAAAACAAAAAAAATACACAGCTATTATACCTATTAAACTTGCTGTTGGCATAACTATTTATTGCCAGCGGGGTGTTGGTGTTAATTAAGGTTATCATATATTTTTAATCGGGTAAAAATTTTTAAAACATAGAGCCTGCCGCCCCGGATAACCGTTGCAGCCAATTTACAGTGCATTAAATTACATAAAACGGCCTACTAAAACAAGCCTTTTTTAAAACTAATTATTTATTATTTATAATAAATTGGGATTAATTAGTTTGAGGATTTACCCGTAATTGAAAAAGCCGCCAGTATGGAAAGGAGGAAGGTGCTACAATTGATAAACGCAATTAATGACCACAATTAAATGTTGATTTGAACAGATGCACCCCACTTTGGGGCTATGGGGTTGCGTATGCGCGTTATACCAATGGGCGTTGCCCATCGCTGTTAGATGCAGCCCCTAAAGGGCAAAAACTGCAAAACCATAAGGCCCCGTTGCTTTAAAAAGGAACAACCACGGGCAAGTTGATTATTTAGCCATTGCGGCCACAAAATAACTCAACGGTAGCGTAAGCTGCAAATCGCACGACTGCATGCTAAGTAATGTACTATCTTTTAACAGCTTTTGCTGTAATGCTTTTGTATAGGGGCTATGTTTTTGGTACAACGCGCGGCAGGCGTAATAGCGCGTTACAGGGTTTGTACTGCTGCCCAGCCTAAGCCAGGTGGTATCTGGGGCAACTTCCAGCAATCTCTCGTAGCAATTGTACGCATAACCTTCACCCCAATTAATGAAGGTGGTATTACCATCAAAAAAGCCGGCTGTTTCAATACCCTGTATTAATACATTAACGCTGCTTTGGTTTGCCAAAGCTGTATGTTTGGGTAAATAATTTACTGCAGCGGCTATGTGTTTTTTTTGACGCATTGCTTTGTTATCGCCATACAGCAGCCCACAAATAAAAAAGCAACTTACCACCAGGGTTGTTTTCATAAAATATATTTTATTTTTTACCGGCAAACCTGTTTCTACTTTAAAGACCTATATGATATTATTAAGGGTGCAAGCCCAACTAACACCGCTGAAAATTACAAAACTAAACATTCCCCCATCAACGCCACTAAAACAACGCCCATAGCCTTATGGTAAGCGTTGCACACCTATTACTGTGGGGCAGTTTGCTTGTACCTTTTAAAAATTATTTTCTGGTTGTTTTTAGTAAATAATATAAAGCGCCGGTTTGTTTTTTTAAAACAAACAATTTGATTAACCATTGTGTTTGAACTTCCCGGATAAAAATATACAAAGTCGGGATTTTCTCAATCGAATATTACTGCATTCGTAATCGGTACCAAAAATGTAGAAGCAATATACTTGTTATATGCAATACTGCTCTTTAGTTGTTTAATCATATAGTACCTATTATTAAAGCAATTGCTATAGTAAGTACAAGTTGTATCCGCATTATAAACAACCGTTCCGTTTATTTTATTTTTGAAAACATAGATTGAATCGGTATTCAGGTTTTTAAATTCGCAAGGAACCTCAAACCCGCGGGCATCTTTTTTTTGCTGTTCAAATATCTTAATTTGAGCAGAGGCATCTTGCCAGGCAAAAAATATAATTGCAAGTAAAACGAATTTCATATTTGCAGTTTAGGTGTATAATAGGTGCTACCGTTTGAGGGTTTGTGCTGCATGCTTTGGTAATACGCTGTACAAGGTACACTGTTTTGGGAGATTGACAAATTTTTGAGGGAGGGAGGAAGGGGGAAGGTTGACGGTTTCAGCCGTTTAGGGTGCCTGGTTAAAATAGACGGGAGTTGCTTTAGCATATTTAGCAACAGCGCCATTAATAACCGCCTGCCTAAACGCCTTTTTTTCCTCCAAATGCTTTTTAAAAGCTTGGTTTGCTTTGGAATTGGCCTTTATAGTAATTTTCATTTTCACGATTGCAATTTTAAAAAATAAGTTATTAAATCTGCTGCATAAAAGGTTTTTACTGATAACGGGTAGTATATTTTTTCCAATTCATCTTTTTAAACTAC
>CAZRDD010000713.1:0-2514 GCA_964598675.1 uncultured Parafilimonas sp. | reverse complement strand
GAAGTTCATTTAGATAAAAAAGCGGTTGCCGTAACTGCTGGCAATCCTGCTTTGGCAAGTATGGAAAAAATGTTGGGTGATGCTGATATTACCCCTGCAAACCTTGCTAAGTTGGGCGAAGGCTTCCAAACGCTTAGTACAACCGTTACAGGCCTTGGCGAAATTGGCAATGCTGTAGCTGCTACCGGCGAGTTTACTTCAAAAACCAAAGAGGCCACTAAAGCCATCACTTCAGTAAAAGATGCTTACGTTAATGCCGCTGAATCTGCTGCTGCGTTTACTGAGGCAACACATGGTGCTAAAGTATTTCATGCACAAATTCAGGTACTTACAAATAATCTCTCTTCTTTAAATACCATTTACGAACTGGAATTGCAGGAAAGCAATAACCATCTTAAAGCATTAAACTCATTCTACAGCAAGCTTAACGAAGCTTCTGCGGCTATGACGGGTACTGCCGAAGATGCAACAAGGGCTAAAGAGCAAATTAACTCACTTGCCAATAACCTCGGCAAGCTTAACCAGATTTATGGTGGTATGCTAACTGCTATGCAGGGCAGGTAATGAGCGCATATTTTTATATGCTTTGATTTTATGAAGAGACTTTATAACGTATAAAACTTAAAAGTTTAAAATAACATGGCACTACCCAAAGAGCCAAGGCAAAAGATGATCAACCTGATGTATTTGGTGCTTACAGCATTGCTGGCACTAAATGTATCATCGGAGATATTGAATGCTTTTAAAACGGTTAACAACAGTTTAATTACTGCTAATACCATTATTGAGAAAAAAAATCAAACAATTTTTTCCTCTTTTAAAGAATTGGAAAAAGATGAGGCCACAAAGGAAAGGGCGCTTTTGTGGGGAGACAGGGCACAGTCTGCACGTACACTTGCTGAAGACCTGAATACTTACATAGAAGGGTTGAAAACTGAAATTCTAAAAGCTGCTGATTTTAATCCTAAGGATGGTTCGTTTAAAGAGGATAACTTAGAAGCGGCTACCAGGGTAATGTCTGATCCCGGTAAAAAAGGTGCAGAGTTGAAGAAAAAGCTCGAAGACTTTAAAACAAAGATTCTGGCAATAGATGATTCAATTAATCTGAAGTTTAAAGATGCCCTGCCAATTGATTTGAGTACGCCTAAAAGCAATAATTCTACAAGTAACGACTGGGCTTCAGCTTACTTTCACATGACACCAACAATTGCTGCTCTAACTATTCTTAGCAAATTTGAGAACGATGTAAAGAATAGCGAAGCGATGGTTGTTGAATTTTGTCACCAGCAGGTGGGAACGGTTCAATTTGTAAATGATCAATATCAACCATTGGTTGGACAGAATTCAGATTATTTGATGCCTGATGGCCAGTTGATTATTAATGCTGGTATTGGTTCATTTAACAATGCTGTTAAGCCACAGGTAACAGTTGATGGTGCGCCCGCGCAGTTAACACCGGATGGCGCTTTTCAATATAAAACAACTGTTGGTGGCCCTGGTTCATACTCTAAAAAGGTTCACATAACCTTTTTCAATCAGCAAAAAAATGCGATGGATTCCAGGGACTATGATGTGAAATATACAGTTGGTTCGCCAACAGGTGCAAGCGTTAGCGCTGATGATGTTAAAGTGTTATATGTTGATTTAAATAATCACCTTTCCATAAATGGTGGCAACGTTGGCGCTGAAAAAGTACATCCTGAAATAGATAATGGAAGCCTCGAGTCTCTTGGAAATGGTAAATATGTTGCTCATCCGGCAAAGGTTGGTTTGGCTAATGTTACATTGAATATAGATGGACAATCACCTCAAAAATTCCAATTCAAAGTAAAGAATGTTCCAGATCCTATTGCGATGGTTGGCGGAAGCAAAGGGGGACGTATGCCGGCAAACGATTTTAAATCGCAAAGTGGTGTACGTGCTGATTTAGAGAATTTTGTTTTTGAGGGTATTAAATTCTCTGTAACGTCTTTTACAATTGTTGTTACAGGTGGTAAAAAGGGATTTCAATACCGGCAGGTTACGGGTAATTCCTTTAACCCGGTTACCGATATTATTGAAAGCCTTGGACCCAATACCAATGTTACTATTGATGAAATTAAGGTTGTAGGACCTGGTGGGATAAGGGATTTGCCTCCAATTACATTTAATCTTTATTAAACTCTTTTATATGAATCTAAAATATTTCAGGGTTTTGGGGTTGTTTAGTATGGTTGTGTTTTTAGCAGCCTCTGCTAATGCCCAAACAAAGCGAACCAAACAAGTTAATAGTAAAAAGAAAAGTGGGTACGATAACGGTGCTGCTCAAACAACTCAATCTGCTTACGGTAACTCCACATACGACACTACAAAAAAAGCTGGCACCGCACCTTCCGCTTATGGAAATCAGGCGCCTGCAACAGGTGGTGCTGTAAATACACAGTTACCTATTGTAGAGGTTAAAGGCGGGGGTAATGGATTATTAGACAGCACTAAGCCTTCACTTAGAAACGATGCAGCCATCGAGTTAAACCT
>CAZRDD010000712.1:0-2515 GCA_964598675.1 uncultured Parafilimonas sp. | reverse complement strand
TTTATTAATAAGTACCTGCACAAAATAAATTTTGCCCGGTATTAAAGCATTTAATATCAAATTTTCGTGGGTAACATCGCTGGTACAGTAAAAAGAGGAAATGCCTGTGCAGGATGAGGTACCATCGCCAATATAAAATTTATAGCCCAATGAAACCGGCTGGCCATTAAGCGAAATGATATTTTGTATATCAATTAATTGCTGTGCTGCAGCAGCCGTAAACTTAAACCATACCGCATTACTAAAAACGAAATTGTTGCCAAAACAATCGGTAAGTGTGTTATCAAATGCGGTTCCGGCAGTAGAGGCATGTATAAACTGGGCAGATGCGTCTGTACTTACATTCAGGTCTGCAGCATGGGCACAGTCTGTATTACTGGCGGCGGCAGGTAAATAATGAAGGCACACCTTAAAGTTTCCGCTATTGGCAGGGTCGGCCGAAATAATCCTTATATAATACATTTGGCCCGGGTTAAGGTCTGGTGTAATATTTAAACTGGTACCCAAACCACAGGATACACTGGTTAACGACCCGCAGCTGCCGCTGTACACAACAATACCCATCAATGGGTTGGCAATACCAGTTGCTGCAACATAATCCGTTACACTTACCTGGAGATTACTGCCTGGTGAGGGGGCGCGGAACTGGAACCAGATATCGTTACCAACGTTATTTAAACAACTACCGTCTGCCAGGCTTGCAGAAGCATTTACATTGGTTACAGCAAGAGCCGCACTGCAATTTTCATCCGCACTTACTGCTAAATGCACTGCCTTGGCACAATCGTTGTAAGCCGGTGCAGGCGGTACTACGGTACAAATGTCGAAGGAACAGGCATTGCCAGCATCATCATTATAAATGCGTACATAATAAGTGTGGCCGGGAATAAGTGTTGCAGATGGGGTGGCACCGGTAAAGTCCAGCGCGCCGGTATTGCTGCACAATAATGTTGGGGAGGTGTTGCTGCCATCAAAAACCTGCATCCACATAACATCGTTACTGGTAACATGGCCAGGCAACAATGTTTTATTACTAATTTGTATATGGCCTGTAGCTGTAACGGCTTTAAACTTATACCAAATATCTTTGGGCAGGTGCATGCCGCTACAGTCGTTGGGGAACTCCGCAGTAGCACCGCTGGTGCTGGCACCGGTAACTGAGCCTGTGCAGTTTGTACCCCTGTTAAGTGGCAGGTTCGCAGCGTTAAAATAAGTGTCGTTCGCCGGTGGTGGCGGCCCAAGGGTAACACAAATATTAAAACTGCTTAACCAGGATGTTGTACCATAAGTATATACCCTTATGTAGTAAGTTGTATTGGGCAAAAGTGTACCGAAATTTGCGGACAAGGAAAAAGGAAGGAATTTTGCGCTGGATGCATCGCCGCAGTTATTCCACAGTTCAATAACTGCCGATCCGCCACCACCCGAAAATACAGGGTTTAAAAGGGATACACCCGCATAAACATTAGTGGCACCTGTGGTAAAGGTAAACCAAACATCATCATCTTTTCCTGTTCCATCGCCCGAAGGTTGCGGGCTTGCGGTAGCTGCTTCTGTGGAAAAAGGCCCTTCGCCGGTAGTACAGGCTGTTACAGGGTGCAGTACTGCTGCGGTATTGCAGTTGTCGTTGGCTGGCACTGCAAGGCCGGTTACCGCAATATTAAAGTTAGCGCGTTGTGCGGTGCCGTTGGTGTATATCCTTATATAATAGGTAACGCCATTGGTAAGGCCTGTTGCCAGCATAATATTGCCCTGTGTATTTGTGATATTTACAGCTGTGCCAGAACAGCCGTTCCACAACTCTATAATGGCAGAAGGTGGTGCAGGCGCCCCGCCTGCATCTAAAAAATTGGCAAGCGAAATTTTGTAAACAGCAGCCGTGCCTGCTGTAAACTTAAACCAAACATCATCGTCGTTTGCGCCGGTAATATATGCAGGCTGGCTGCTGGCTGTAGCATCAACCGTTGTAAAAACAGTAGCATTTGCTACAGTAATGTCCACAGCGTTTATACAATCGTCGTTCGCCGGGGCCGCAGGTAAAAACGCATAGCTTTTAACACAGGTAAATACCAGCATGATTAAGAAGGGTAGATATTTTTTCATAGCAGAAGAATGTGTGATAAAATAAAAAGCAACCAGTTATAGCAGAAGGGGGAAGATATTAATCAGCAATCGTTATTCAGCAACAACCTAAATATACAATTTTTTTAACGCCGGTATAAATTTGGGTAGTTATTTTTTTTCGAACAGCTTTATCCATCAAAAAAATAACCCCGCGTAGTATGCAGGGTTAAAAAGGTATAGCTGTATGGTGCATCAATGCTATACAGCCTAAACAATAATAAATCGGGGTAAAAGCAGCAACCGTTAGCTACCTGGTGGCTAGGTATTTATATCACACGTTTTTTTACAGGTACTTTGCAGCCCTTTCAAGGTCTTCCGGGGTATCAATTTCAATACCCATATAATCAACAATAACCATTTTAAGGGGTATGCCGTTTTCAAGGTAGCGCAG
>CAZRDD010000711.1:0-2516 GCA_964598675.1 uncultured Parafilimonas sp. | reverse complement strand
AAACGCCTGGCTGGCCGTTTACTCATCTAAGTTTATTGCTATAGACAACATTTTTACGAAAGAACTTTTTGAGAAAAAATTTAAGAAAGACTTTGATTTTATATCTTTTGGCAGCGAAATTAAGGATACTAAAACAACAGATATTCTTGAAAAACTTAATCTGCAAAAGGATGAATACTTTCTTTTTGTTGGCAGATTTATACCTGATAAGGGATTACAGTATTTAATACCTGCGTTCGAAAAAACAGCAACAACAAAAAAGCTGGTATTAGTTGGCGGATCTCCCAACCCAAGCGAATTTGAAATATCGCTGCAAAAAACCAATGATAGCAGAATAAAGTTTGCAGGGTTTATTTATGGTGACGATACTGTTACACTCATGCAAAATGCTTACGCATACATACAGCCTTCTGATATTGAAGGCCTGTCTCCTGTAATGCTTTCTGTAATGGGTTTGGGTACACCCTTAATTTGTAGTAATATTAAGGAGAATATGTATCTGGTACATGAGGATGCGATGGTCTTTGAGAAGTCTAACATTGAATCTTTGGTAAGTACTTTAGTTAATGCACTTAATAATCGCCCGGAGCATTTAAAAATGGCGCAAAGTGCGCAAAAGCGAATATCCAAAGACTATTCATGGGAAACTATAACCGACCAGTACTTAGAGTTGTTTAGAAAAGCCGAAAATAGAAAGTGATAAGACACTTATAGTAGTTTGGCTATATGCTAAAACAGGCCGCACCGAATACGTAAAAAAGGTATAAAATAAATTAACTTTGATGTATGAAGTATAGGCAAATATTACTTGATTTTGACGGCGTTGTTTGTGACTCAAACAGCATTAAAGGCGCTAATATACTTAGAGCAGCAGAGGCTGTAGTTGGTACAGAAACAGCCCTCAAATTTCATGGCTATTTTACAGCCAACAACGGGGTACCACGCGATATTAAGATTAATCATTTTTTTCCCAACAGGCAGGTAGCTGATAGTATTTTGGAAAATTACGAGCGGCTAAATTCTAATTTAGACGATGCTACGTTGGTGCCAGGCATTGATGCTTTTTTGGAAATAAATAAGAGTGCTGAAATTATTGTAGTTTCAGGCGGTGTTGAACATGAAATTAACAGCTATTTGCAAAAAAAGGGGTTGAAAAACTATATTAGCCGTGTACTTTGTGGGCCTGCAACCAAAGAAATGAACTTAAAGACCATTGAGATTGATGATAGCTGTGTTTTTTTTGGAGATTCTAAGCACGATTACGAGGTTGCGTTGGAGTTTTCAGTGGACTTTGTTTTCATTTATGGCTATACTCAATTCACGGAATGGAGTACTTACAAATTTTCTGAAAACGTTTTGAAGTTTAAAGATTTTAACCACTTAATTCAAATCACATATGGAAAAAATTAGAATTGGCATTAATGGCTTTGGACGTATTGGCAGGGCCATTTTTCGAAATAATATAGAAAAGAAATATTTTACTGTTGTAGCAATTAACGATATTAACCCAGATATCAAAAACATAGCTTACACGCTTAACTTTGATACACTGTATGACAGGTTAGAACAGATATTTTCGGTAGAGGAGGATTATCTGGTAAGTGGAAGTGGAGATAAGATTAAAGTAACTCACCAGCCATCAATTGATTTAGTTGATTGGGAGGCATATGATGTTGATTACGTTATTGACGCTTCTGGTATTTATAAAAACGTTTTAGCCAGTCAAAACCTTATAAAAAGGAAAGCTGCAAAAAAAGTGTTTATTACTCACTCACCCAATTCGGTTGATTTTACCATGGTGTTAGGTGCTAACGAAAGCAACCTTGATGTAGAAACGCAGCATGTTATTTCAACCAGTATTTGTGATGCAACAGCCATAGCGCCGGTGCTTAAGGCAATAGTGAATAATTTTGGAATAGATCATGGTTATGCAACAACACTGCATCCCTGGCTGGGGTATCAAAACCTGCTTGACGGGCCGGCAAGCTCATGGTCTATGCCGGGTGAAATTTATCACCATTTTGCGTTAGGCCGTTCCTCCATCGGCAATATGATACCTAAGCCAACAACTGCAATTACCGCAACTTGTAAAGTGCTTGTTGATGAGGGAATTACCGAACAAAAAATAGGTTCGTTCTCATATAGAACACCCACGGCTATTGTAGGCAGTGCAGATATAACACTGTCTCTAAACAAAAGTGTAACTGCAAAAGATGTTATAGCCCTGTTTGAAGAAATGGAGCAAAGCCAAACCTGGAAAATTATACATAATAATTGGGAGCCTCTTGTTTCTTTAGACTTTAAGAAATCGCCTTTTTCTGCTATTGTTGACCATCGTTGGACTGACGTTATAGGTGGCAAAATGTTAAAGTTGGTATTGTGGTACGATAATGAATGGGGCTATTCAGGCAGGGTGTTAGACCAAGTAAAATTTGTACATGATAAATTAGAAACTTTATGAGAAAAGTAGCTGTTGTGCCTGTTAAACAAAAGTCTGACAGGGTTGAAAATAAAAA
>CAZRDD010000710.1:0-2518 GCA_964598675.1 uncultured Parafilimonas sp. | reverse complement strand
TAACAGCAACAGGCTTATAAAAAAGTAGGTTGTTATTACAATCACATCCCACATAATGGGCGACTGTATACGCCCGTAAATAAACAGGTTGTAAAACCTTTCGGGGCTACCCATATCAACTATGATGATAAGCGATGCAAATATGATGGCCGATACGGCAATTATTTCGGCAATCCTTGTAAGGGGGCTACTCCAATGCACATTGGCCAGCCTGAAGACGGCTGTTATTAAAGAGCCTACCAAGCTTATGGCTACAAAAAAAACAAAGTTTGAAATATAAATACCCCACGACACATAATCGCGCATGGCCGTTACCACCAGGCCATAACGCAACTGGCGGTAATAAGCATAAGCACCCACCAGGCAAAAGGCTAATAAAATACCTATAAATATTTTACCGCTTTTGCCAAATTTTTGCGGCAACAGGTCTTGTATAATTTTTTCGCTTTCTATCGACTGTATATTTTCCACAGCAAATTATTTAAGGTTATTTCTTTATGGTTGTATCGTTTTCCAGGCCAGACTCAAAAGGAAAGTTTCTGCTAACGGGTGGCAGGTAGTAAACACTTGGTTTAGTACCCAGGTCTTCCATCAGCCTGTAACCGGCTTTGTCTTTTATAAGGTCGCTAAACCTGAATGTTTCTGAACCATTGCTTACAGTATCTTCATTCATATCACCAAAAAAGAAGGTACCGTTAGGGCATGCCGAAACGCAGTGCGGCAACTCGCCCTTCCTCGTCATATCGGCGCAAAAATCGCATTTACCCACAGTACCTTTCTTTTGGGGTACACTTGTTTCGCAGGAGTATGGCAGCTTTGCAATTTCGGCTGGTATATCTGGTGCCGACCAGTTAAACACCCTTGTTGAATAGGGGCATGCAGCCATACAAAAACGGCAACCAATGCAGCGGTCGCTGTCTACCAGCACAATGCCATCCTGCCTTTTAAACGTTGCATCAACCGGGCAAACCTTAACGCAGGGCGGTTCATCGCAATGCATGCAGGTAGTTGGCTCCCAGTAAGGGGCGGTATGGTCGGCATCCTGCATCGGGTACACTTTAACCCAGTGCTGGCCGGGGTTTACATGGTGTTCACGGTCGCAGGCTTCCTGGCACTTTCTAAGGTTTTTGCACCGGGAAAGGTCAATAACCATTACAAATTTTTTACCGGGTATACCCAGCCTGGCTTCGCTGTTTGTTACGGGTGGCAGTTCCGGCACGGGCTTTAAAAAGGCTTCATCCACCTCAATCACTTCGCCATCAACCGACAACAGTTTTACTTTTTTTCCAGATGCCATTACACCGGGTTCGGCACCGGCTTCAAAAGCATTTTTTTTAGGGGAACATCCCACCGCAGCGCCAGCAACAGCAAGGCCTGTTAGCAGAAATTCCCTTCTTGAATTATTTTCCTGTTTCATTACAAATAGTTTGTTATAAATGCCTCGGCATTTGCATCATTTTTTAATCCAGTTCTGCAACTCATCATCGGATACTTTTTTACGCGCGGCGGTTAACAACGCTTCATCAACCTCAACAAGCGTTCCGTCCTGCGTTAGCATCCTTACTATTTTTCTTTTGGGTTCAGGCCCGCAGGAGATTACATCTTTTCTGCGGAACAATGACAAACCGGTGGCTGCCGCTACGCCGGTGAATATGGAGAAGAGGCCAGCCAGCCAAACAAACTTTCGCCTGGAAGCCGCTGTTTTCTCATGTAGTTGCTGGTTATTGTTCATAATATTTTTGAACTTTATTTTCATTATAAATGTAAACGGCCCCGATGGGTGTTTATATGATTTAGGTCATATATAAATATGATTAAAATGCACTTTTACAACTTTATAATACGATGAAAACCATTGGGTAATAAAAAAAAAGACAGTCACCGCCGCTGGCGGTGACTGTCTTTTTTTTCCCTCAATTCAGCCTGCTATTTTTTAAGTGTTCTTATGTATACAACAAGGCTCCAAATATCTTCCTGGTCAGGAATTTTCTTTTTAAAGCTTGGCATATCATCACGGCCTTCGGATGTTTTAAAGAATAGAGAACCATCAGACTGCCCTTGTACCTCGGCTTTAGTAAAATCGGGCGGCTGTGTTTTTAATTGTGCAGCCTTGCTGCCATCACCCAGGCCCGTTTTACCGTGGCAGGAGGAGCAGTGTGTACTCCACAACGTTTTACCGGCAGCAATTGATTCTGCATCTGACTTTACAGGATTAACCTGTTTTGCCGCCTGTGCGGGTACTACCCAGGGCTTAGGCTGAAGCCGCATTTTGAATGCAAAGCTCATAAAACTTACAGCCAAAACAGCTGTAAACAATATCAGTTTCCTTTTCATTTATTGTGTTTTTAAGTAGTGAAATAATTCGCTTAAAGCTGCGCTGGCTTAAACTGTTACATTAAAAATTCCATAACCTTGAAATATTGAACCCGATTAAAAACTGCCCTTTCCGGTAATCGTTCTGGTTCAAAAAGTTATTGTTCTGCGGCAGTATGTAACCGTAGTTACCTGCAAACACCTC
>CAZRDD010000709.1:0-2536 GCA_964598675.1 uncultured Parafilimonas sp. | reverse complement strand
GATAAGGTAAACGAAATAATAGCCCGTTACCCCCAGGGTAAGCAGAAAAGTGCGTTACTGCCTGTATTGCACCTGGCGCAGGAAACTTTTGGCGGCTGGTTAAGCGCTGAAACAATGGACTATGTGGCCCAGTTGCTTGAAATTACGCCTATTGAAGTGTACGAAGTAGCTACTTTTTACAGCATGTACAACACTAAACCTGTTGGTAAATATATGTTTGAAGTATGCCAAACAGGCCCCTGCATGCTTAACGGCAGCGATAACATCATTGCCTATATTGGTGATAAACTGGGCATTAAGCCAGGTGAAACCACCGCAGATGGATTATTTACGTTGAAAACGGTGGAGTGTTTGGGTGCGTGTGGTTATGCCCCAATGATGCAGATGGGCAAAACGTACCGCGAACACCTTACTAAAGATAAGGTTGACCAGATAATTGAGGAGTGCAGGCAGCATGCTGCGGTAAACAACTAAACGCCGTTTTATGCAGGGGTACATGGTTAACGCTTTGTGCTTTTGCAATGGGGGTTTGGTATAAAAGAGAATTGGTGAAATCAACATCTGTAATATTAAGGGTACGGGAGCATAGAAAGGCAGTGAAGCATGCAGATGTTGCATTTTTTATTGATAGCGGGGTGGCTTACAGTGTAATACCTGGTAAAATTTTAGACGAGCTGGATATTGAGCCGTACAGGGAAATGGTTTTTTCGCTGGCAGACGGCACCAGTTTAAAACGAAAAGTAAGTTCGGCTTATTTTGAACTGGAAGGTGAAGGTGGCCCGGCAACAGTGGTATACGGCGAGGAGGGCGATTTGCCGGTGCTTGGCAGCACCACGCTGGAGTCAATTGGGGTGGTGCTTAACCCTTTTACACGCACCCTGCACCCAATGCGGTTGTTGCTGGCTGCTTTAAAAGGCTGAAAATAGATATACAGCCGAAGTGTGCGACGCAACGGAAGCTGAACAGAGATAGTAAGATTGGTACATAATAATTAGCAAACAATAAACTGCCCTTACAGGGTTTGTTGCATGAAAAAACTGTTATTAGCAAACGACCATATTGAAGGCATACGTTTTTACGATGTGTACCGCAAAAACGGTGGGTACACCAGCGTGGAAAAGGCTTTAAAAAACATGAGCCCCGAAGCGGTGGTGGAAGAGGTAAAGAAGAGTGGTTTGCGCGGCCGTGGTGGTGCCGGTTTTCCTACTGGTTTAAAATGGAGTTTTATTGCCAAACCTGAGGGTGTGCCACGCCACCTTGTTTGCAATGCCGACGAAAGCGAACCCGGTACTTTTAAAGACAGGTATTTAATGGAGTTTATACCTCACCTGCTTATTGAAGGGCTTATTGTAAGCTCTTTTGCATTGGGGTCTAACACTACCTATATATATATACGCGGCGAGTACGCCTGGATAGTAGATATACTGGAGCAGGCCATTGCCGAAGCCAAAGCCAACGGCTGGCTGGGTAACAATATACTGGGTACAGGTTTTAACCTGGAGATATATGTTCAGCGCGGTGCAGGTGCCTACATCTGCGGCGAAGAAACAGCCCTTATTGAAAGCCTTGAAGGCAAACGCGGTAACCCGCGTATTAAACCACCTTTTCCGGCGGTTAAAGGTGTTTGGGACAGGCCAACCGTGGTTAACAACGTAGAAACTCTGGCGGCTGTTGTACCTATTATAAATATGGGCGGTGAGGAATATGCCAAAATTGGTGTAGGCCGTTCAACCGGCACCAAATTAATTTCGGCCTGTGGCAATATTAACAAGCCCGGCGTGTACGAAATTGACATGACCGTATCGGTAGAAGAATTTATTTACAGCGATGAATATTGCGGGGGCATACCCAATGGTAAAAGGCTTAAAGCCTGCATACCGGGTGGCTCATCCGTACCTATTTTGCCCGCTAAGCTGTTGCTTAAAACAGCCAAGGGCGAAACCCGTTACATGAACTACGAAAGCCTTAGCGATGGTGGTTTTGCCACCGGCAGTATGATGGGTAGCGGCGGTTTTATTGTGTTTGATGAAGACCAGTGCGTGGTGAAGCATACTTACACGCTGGCAAGGTTTTACCGCCACGAAAGCTGTGGCCAGTGTTCGCCCTGCCGTGAAGGCACCGGCTGGATGGAGAAAATACTGAAGAACATAGAAACCGGCAAGGGTAAAATGAGCGATATTGATTTGCTGTGGGAGATACAAAGCAAAATTGAGGGTAATACTATTTGTCCGTTGGGTGATGCAGCAGCCTGGCCGGTAGCGGCAGCCATACGCCACTTCAGGGATGAGTTTGAATGGCATGTGCACAACCCGCAGGAAAGCCAGTTGCGCAATTATGGCCTGGCCAATTATGCCGAGCCGCTTGCAGTGTAAGGGTATAAGCAATAAGATTAAAGGAACATATTCACATAGATTAACGAACTGAAAAATGGCTGATACTCCATTATTTAAAGTAACGATAGACAACATTACCATTGAGGTGCCCGCCGGTACAACCATACTGGAAGCGGCCCGTAAAATTGGTGGTGAGGTAGCCC
>CAZRDD010000708.1:0-2545 GCA_964598675.1 uncultured Parafilimonas sp. | reverse complement strand
ACCGGAAAGGATGTGTACGGATACACGGGTAGTAATAAAGACTGGATTGGCGTAGATAATCATGTACGGTCTTTACCCCGTTACTTTCCTTCAACTGCCGATTATGCTGCGGCAAACAGCTTTAATAAAGCTGCATTTTCAAGGCTGTTTGCCAACAACTGGGCCTATTTTAAAAGAAGTGGCCCAGCAAATACCTCTATTCAAACGTCAGGCGGCTTTGCCATAAAATTAAACAAAACTAAAGACTACCCCGTTTTAGCAGGTATATTGGGCGGAACCTATAATTCCAGCTACAAAACAAACTATTACAAACGCGCAGACTATCAAAATAATAATACCCTGGATACAGAATATTTGTACACAGATACCGGAACTACCCGTACCGTTTTAGCCAGTGCATTAACTAATGCAACGCTTAAAATTAACCCCTCTAATAAAATATTTTTTAACAACATTTACTCCGTTAATTCCACAAACCAAATAGTTATACGCAGCGGGCCAATACAAACTTCCAGTTGGGCAGATACCAAGCAAAATTCCTTCTTTTTTAGCAGCAACCTTTTATACAATGGGCAAATAGGCGGAGACCACAGTGTAAAGGTTAAGGCTACCAAACTAAGGATAAAATGGATGGCGTACCTTACAACCCTAAACAGAAAGGAGCCAGATTACAGGCGCAATTTTTATTACCAGGCTGATGCAACCCAACCTTTTCAATCGCTTGTAACATCTGTGCAATCGGCATCAACAAACAGCGGTGTACATTATTTTGGCAAATTGCAGGATAACTCCCAGGGCCTTAATATTGACCTGAGTTTCCCTTTTAAATGGTTAACCAATACACAAACAGTAAAATTTGGCGGCTCCTATTACCACAATACCCGCGCAAGGGATGCACGTTTTTTAGCACCCACCATAGCCAATACCGACTACTTTAATTTCTCGTACCTGGGGTATGCGCAAGACTCTATATTTGATCGCAGGCACTTTAACAGAAAAACAGGGTTTGTTTTATATGAAGACAACAGGCCGCTTTCTTATCACTATGATGGCTCAATAAACACTACCTCGTTTTACGCCATGATGGATAATAAATTCACCAGGGATTTCCGGGCCGTGTGGGGATTGCGTTTTGAGAAATTCCGAAACATTATAAACACCGGTGATGAAAGTGGCAACCCGTTAACACGCGATACTGCATATAACGACTTTTTACCATCCTTAAACCTTATTTATACCGTGTTGCCAAAAGCCAACCTGCGCTTTAGCTACAGCAAAACTGTGGCCAGGCCACAGTACCGCGAGCTGGCAAATGTATTGTTTTACGACTTTCTCGATAACGTTTCTTACTTTGGCAACCCCCGCTTAACCGAAACATACGTTAATAACCTTGACCTGAGGTGGGAGCATTATTTTCCACAATCGCAATACTACTCTGCCAGTGTTTTTTATAAAAGCTTTAAAAACCCCATTGAGCCTTATATAGCCATTGCCGGGGCTGACTCTAAAACAATTGGTTTTAAAAACCAGCCTAAAGCTTATGTAACGGGTATTGAACTGGAAGGCAGAAAAAACCTTGATTTTATTGATCAAAAATTAGAAAACCTGGTAGCGTATGCCAACGTAACATTTATAAAGTCGTCTATAACAACCCTGGATGATACAACAGCCCGCCCCATGCAAGGGCAATCTCCTTATGTAATAAACGCCTCGCTGCAATACAATGAACCCAAAACAGATTTAGCTATTTCGCTTTTATATAACGTAGTAGGCCCGCGCATCCGTTTTATTGGCAGTCAAAATATATCAAACCCAGTAAATACCATTTGGGAGAAACCACATGCAATACTCGACCTTAAATTTCAAAAAACACTATTGAAGCAAAAAGGTATGATTGAACTTACCTTCTCCGATATATTACATGGCAACGATTACCAGTACTGGAACCTTGCAGATACAAAAGTTAGAAACTATCAATCTGCCATTGACCACTTAATAGTAAGGCAATCATTTGGTTTTAACGTTACACTTGCCGCCTCCTATAAAATTTATTAAATAAGGTTAGTAATTAAAACAAAAGGTAAAAGTATTAATACTTTTACCTTTTGCTTTTTTTGAAAAAAACCAAGTAAAATTTTACATCATGCTATCTGTTACTAAAATCATAACAAAGCTGCTTGATAAATTTCAATATACTTCTAAAGAGCAAATGGCAGCCTTTTTTATCCAGGATTTTTTACAGCACAAACCCTACCTTCCACACACGGTAAGCTCATTAAGTTTAAGGGGCCTGCACAGTGTAATAAATGATATAGTAATTAACAACAGAACAAACCTGCTTGAGTTTGGCAGCGGGTTATCTACCATTATTTTTGCAAGGGCCATACAACAAAATAACCTGCCAACAAAAATTGTTACTGTTGATGAGAATAAAGAATGGCGTAGTGTAATACAGCAATACCTTGAAAAAGATTCCCTGTTAAACATTGTACAATTGGTACACGCACCGCTTTTACAATCTGCAATTGTATCAGATGCCTTGTTT
>CAZRDD010000707.1:270-2559 GCA_964598675.1 uncultured Parafilimonas sp. | reverse complement strand
CGATGCCCTTGACCAAACCCCACTTCGTAAATCATCCACCACCAGCCCTTCATCCGTATCCTTATCCCAAATGGGCCACTCCGGCCAGCCATTGGTGCGCACCGGGGTGCCGCCTAACAATGCAGGTTTAAGGGCATCATTGTTGCCTGTTATCCTGGAAAATGCATTGGATGAGGCCAGCAGCAAACCGGCAGTTGCCATACCGGTTGTTTTTAAAAAACTTCTGCGTGCCTGTGATGGAAGGTATTTGTTCATTGTGTATTATTTCAGGTTAATAAAAACGGCTGTTACCATTGTTTTTTCACGGCTTTTTTTGCTTTGGCCAGTACCGAGGCCGGTGTTACGCTTACGCCGCCTTTGCGTTTGCTTTCGTGTGCGGCTTCCATAAAGGCGTACACATCTATAGTATCTTCTTCTGCCACCGGTGAAACTCCGGTTTTAAAGAACTCTATTATCTTTTTCAACAGGGCTTCGTAGCCGGAGTATGGCCCAATACGCTGAACCCCTTTTTCGCCAAACGCGGTGCCGCCATATTCATTTGCGCCATTGCGCGTGCCGCGAAAGCTGCCTATACGGCCATCGGCCCAGGTGCCTACCACCATATCTGTTTGCTCGGTATGTATGCGTACCACTTCTTTACAACCGCTGCCCATTAATGTTAGTAAGATTTCAATACCATGAATGCCATACCAGAAAAAATCTGGATGCGTTTTTTCCAGCGGGCTGGGGCTGAAGGTATCGGCCCCCAGTATGCGGCCAATGGTGCTGCCGCTGGCGGCTTCCTGCACACCGGCATTATACCTGAGTGATGAAGAGGAAAATACGGGCACGCCGTAATGCCTGGCTGCTTCGTAAACGTTTAGCACATCCTCCAGCGAAGCTGCTACCGGTTTATCAATAAACAGGCGCTTACCGGCTTTCAATACGGGCAGGGCCTGTTCAAGGTGCGGCCTGCCATCATTGGTTTCAAGCATTACCACATCGCATTTTTGCAGCAATGCTTCAATTGAATCAACTATTTCAACACCAAACTTTTTTACTTCTTCGGTATAGGCTGGTATCCTCTCATTACTGCTTTTAATATCGCGGCTGCCATAAGGGTAAGCTGCAACTATGTGGTAACCGCCAAAAGCACTGTCTGGCGTGGGGCCGTTAAGGGCTTCCACAAACGCCGTGCTGTGCGATGTATCCAGCCCTATAATGCCTATGCGGCCACCAGGGGGAATGTTTGCCGGGGTGATGCCTTTTAGCTGTTTGGCGCCGGTGTTGCCCATTGCCGAAACAGCCCAGCCAAACCCTGCACCACCCAGGGATGTTTTCTGCAAAAAATGCCTTCTGTTTATTGTATTGCTCATAATGTTGGTTTATATGAGTGATTGGTATTGCCTAAAGCTTCACTTTAGTGGTACCGCCTGTTTCTAAGGTTATATCCACCGGGGTATTGGTTTTCCATGCACCGCGTGTAAAATCAGGTACTGTTATTGAAGTGGAACGGTTGGCTACCGACCACGCCGAAAGCGGTGACACCGATGACCATAAAGCGGCATCGTACACATCCTGGTCCAGCGGTAAACCGTTGCGCAGGCAGTCAATGGTACGCCAGTCCATCAAAAAGTCCATACCGCCGTGGCCACCCACTTCTTTAGCAGCATCGCCTATTTTTTTAACAATGGCGGGTTTGTATTTTTCCTCCAGGTCTTTCACCACTTCCTCGCTCAGCCACTCGTGGCCGGTTGCGTAACGGCCAGGTTCGGGGTACTTCATGGCTACGCCTTTTGTACCGCTAACCAATTGTATTCTTGAATAAGGCCGTGTAGATGAAACATCAAACTGCACTACAATGGATTTGCCTTTATTTGTACGGATGGTACTGGTGTTCATGTTACCATTGTAATGCTTGCCTGTGAATGGCTGGTAAAAAGGGTCTTTAGCCGCTAAATCTTTAGCCATATCGCCCAGCACAAAATCGTTGGTGGATACTGACACCAGGTAATCCATTTTATCGCCCCGGTTAATATTCAGCACCTGGCAAATAGGCCCTAACCCGTGGGTTGGGTACAGGTTGCCTATACGTTTGGAATACTCCTTCAGCTCCCACATCTGGTAAAAATGTTCTTTGGAGAAAACCAGTTCGGTAAGGTTGTGTATATACGCCCCTTCGCAATGAACAATCTCGCCAAAAAAGCCCTGGCGGGCCATGTTAAGGGTGGTCATCTCAAAAAAGTCGTAACAGCAGTTTTCCACCATCATACAATGTTTACGGGTGCGCTCAGATGTTTGCACCAGCAA
>CAZRDD010000707.1:0-260 GCA_964598675.1 uncultured Parafilimonas sp. | reverse complement strand
ACTCCTCAAGGGTTTTACCGGCAGGCACCTCCACGCAAACATGTTTATTGTGGTTCATGGAAAAAACGGCAATAGGGGTGTGCAGTTCCCAGGGGGTGAGTATGTAAATAAGGTCCAGGTCATCGCGGCTGCAAAGCTTTTTCCATTCCTCCGGCCCGCTGTGGTACAACGCAGGTTTATGGCCCGATGCGGTTACCAGGTCGTTGGCCAGCTTCACACGTTCAGGTCTCAGATCGCAGAGTCCTTTTATCTCAACGCCT
>CAZRDD010000706.1:0-2563 GCA_964598675.1 uncultured Parafilimonas sp. | reverse complement strand
TTTGCCCATAGCCGTGTAATGCTCGGTAATAATGCTCATAAGGGTACCCACGCCTAAGCCAACGGCAATAGCGCCAAGCACGCCCCATTTGGTAAACTCAATACCACGCAGGCTCATAGTATCGGGCAATATGTACGATACAAGGCCCGCACAAGCTGCAGCAGTAAGGATGATAGAGCCCCAGTTGCCCATGTTAAGCGCCTTTTGCACCGCTTGTGTGCTGATGCCAGCTTTATCGCTGATGCGTACAAAAAAGGTTCCGATAATAGAGAAGATAATGCCGCTGCCAGCAATAAGCATGGGCAGTATAATAGGGGCAAAGCCGCCAAAGTTATCTTTTGAAATAGTTTCCTGGCCCAGCACGATGGTGGCTAACACCGTTGCCACGTACGAGCCAAAAAGGTCGGCACCCATACCGGCAACATCGCCCACGTTATCGCCCACGTTGTCGGCAATGGTGGCAGGGTTGCGGGGGTCGTCTTCTGGTATGCCAGCTTCTACTTTACCAACAAGGTCTGCACCTACGTCGGCCGCTTTGGTATAAATACCGCCACCCACACGGGCAAACAGCGCAATGCTTTCGGCACCTAACGAAAAGCCGGTAAGCACTTCTATGGTGCGTATCATTTCATCGGAAGAGGCTACGCCTGCACCGAAGAAGTGTTTTAATATAATAAACAATGAGCCTAAGCCCAGTACGGCAAGGCCCGCAACGCCCATACCCATTACACTGCCGCCAGTAAAGGATACGTTAAGCGCTTTTGACAAGCTTGTTCTTGCAGCTTCCGCAGTGCGTACATTGGCTTTGGTGGCAACACGCATACCAATGTAACCGGCAGTGGCGCTAAATACAGCACCCAGTATAAACGAGATAAGGATAGACCAGTGTGAGTTTGGGTTGCGCGAGGCCATAAAACCCAATAAAATAGCAACGATTACTACAAAGTAGGAAAGTATTTTCCATTCGGCTTTAAGAAAAGCCATGGCACCTTCGGCAATGTAGGTGCTTATTTCTTTCATACGGGGGTTGCCAGCATCTTGTTTGGAAACCCAATTAAATTTAATAAGCGTGTAAATAAGGCCAAGCAAACCCATGGCCGGAACGGCAAGAAAGAAGTATTTGGTCATAAGCGTCGTTGTGTGGTGAATTTTATTAAATAAGGACGACAAAAATAGGGTTTAATCGCTTAAATGTTAAAAAAGATACATGCAGTCATTGATTTCACCGCAAAAAAGTACCTGTTCACCAAAAAAACTTATTAAGCGCTTTTTAATGTTTTAATTGTTTTTTAATATTGCCCTATCAAATAAACACAGGGTACTAATTATACATAAAAATACTATCCATAGGGGTATGGATTGTTTATGAAGGGTTACAAAAGGGGTCCATTCTTGGTCCCCTTTTTCTATTTTGCCAATGAGGTACCCTCCTCACATTTCCCTTTTGCGTAATATGTTTTTCCTCATCCGGCATAGCCTGCCGTGGTGCTGCCGGTAGTTTTGCGCCAAAATTATACAGATGAGGAAAGGTGTTTTACTATTGTTAGGGCTATTGCTGATTGTATTTACTGGTTTCGCAAAAAAAGCACCGGAAGCGGGCGGCGGTATTACGGGCAAAATAACCACGGCCGATGGCAGGCCTGCGGCAGATGTTTCGGTATCCATCAAACAAAAAAATATAGGCACATTAACGGATGAGGAAGGCAACTTTAGCTTTAAACACCTGCCCGATGGCACGTACACGGTGGAGGTATCGCTTACGGGCTATGCCGTGGTATACCGGCAGGTAACGGTGGCCAATAATAAAGCGGGCCTGGTGGAAATACAGTTAACCGTATCGGAAAAGCAGCTGGATGCCGTTACAGTTACCACCGGCTACAACAAGTTTAATAAAAAAGAAACGGACGATGTGGCGCGGCTGCCGCTTAAAAACCTGGAAAACCCGCAGGTGTATACCATTGTTACCAGGCAGATTATGCAGGAGCAGCTTATTACCGACTATAACAGCACCTTTAAAAACATACCCGGTGCAGGGGTGCCGCTGGTGTACAACCAGGGCCGCAGCGCCATGCTGTCCAGGGGGTTTACCACGGCCAACCTGGTGCGCAACAGTGTATCGGGGTTTGTGTACACCAATATTGACCCCGCCAACCTGGAGCGCCTGGAGGCTATTAAAGGCCCATCGGGCACGTTGTTTAACAGCAGCATGATATCGTTCGGCGGGCTTTTTAACCGCATTACCAAAAAGCCTTTTGCCGAAAAACGCAGCGAGGTAAGCTACACCGCCGCGGGGTTTGACCTTAACCGCCTTACGGTGGATGTTAATAAACCGCTTACGGAAGATAAAACAGTGCTTTTTCGCATAAACGGTGCGGTACACAGCGAGCAAAGTTTTCAGGATGCTGGTTTTACCCGCAGCTATATGGTGGCACCCAGCCTGGCCTGGAAGGCCAGCGACAAGCTGAATGTTTTGCTGGATGTGGAGGCTTCCTCCTTTAACGCTACCTCGCCCATACGCTTTGCGCCTTCTTCCACCGGTAAAATACACGATATTAAAAGCCTG
>CAZRDD010000705.1:0-2566 GCA_964598675.1 uncultured Parafilimonas sp. | reverse complement strand
AGTGGCCCAGTAGTTTTCGGGCCTTTTATCCGCATCCGGGGCTGTTACAACTTCCTTGCCGGTATAGGTACTGTCGGGCAATGGTTTGTTAACTTCAAGGTTTCTCCAGTTAACCGTTCTCTCGCCAAAAAAACCACCGTTTTTCTTTTTGCCCGATACCGTTGCATCGGCATTCACCACCGATTTGGTTAATATATAATGCCCATCCTCACTGTTTTTTATAAAAGTAAGGTCAATGTGCATCTCCTTTATAAAGTTCAGGTTTATCTGGCGGCTTACAAACATGTTTATTTTTTGTACGGCATAGTTACCGTCCAGCGTAATAAACATGGTACCCCTAAACAACAAACCACTGGTATTGCGGGGGTTAAAATACAGCTTAGCCAGCCTCAGGCCATTTTCGTCGGTAACCGTATCCCTTAAAAAAAATTGGTAAAACGATGGGGCAAGGTCTGCAATGGGGCTTAAAAACTGGTAGGTAAATAACGGTATGTTGTTTTCGTAAATGTCAACATCCTGGTAAAGGTTGTTAAGGTATTCGCTAACACCGTTGTTATCAACGTACTCGCCATAATTAACCTGCTTGCGGCCAAGTATTACTGTTTTTTTATTCTCGGGGCTTTTACGGTAAAAGTTATCGCTTTCGGTTTCCTCCAGGTACACCGGGCTAAGGCTTTTGCCGGGTATTTTAACCGTATCGGGGCTCTCAAACAAAAAATGATACTTCTGCAAAACCTTGCTGTCGGTTAGCTTTTTGGGTATATTATTTATGTATACCGCCAGTTTTTCGTATTGCCGGTACTGCAGGTAGTCGTAATGCTCAGTGCGGTTTTTATCGCGGTTTTCAATCACTTTGCGTATCAATTCAACCGCCGGGTTGTTTTTATTGCGGTACCGGGGTTGGTTTTTGCCATTTATTACAACATCGGCCAACCTGGCGCCTTCGGGCTGAAGGTCAATTTCAAGGTCCTGCACGGTACCTGCCATTATATTAATCGTTTGTTGCTTGTACCCTACAAACGAAACCACAATTTGCGAGTAGGATTCAAAGGCTTCCAGCGAAAAACGCCCGGCAGAATCGGTTGATTTACCCCTGCCCTCTTTAAAAAAAACACTGGCAAAATGGATGGGCTTCTTGGTAACAGCATCGCGCACTATACCATTAACAACAGTATTTTGTGCATTAACGCTACTACCAAAAGTAAAGGCAAGTATTATGAGGATAACAGTGGAGTATATTCTAAGGCGCATCAGTCTTTGTATTATTTCTTCTTTCTACCGCAAAAATCAGCTTAAATCCCTACTTAAAACTGCAAATATACAAAAGGATACCAAGATTTATGCACCGCAACTATAAGGCTGAATGAATTTACAGCTATCGTAAACACGCCTTTTACAGGCTGTTTTACACCAAAACCCTTTTACGGCCAGGATAATGCACCAAAGCCTGTGCAACCATAAACGCCGGCCTGCCGCCCAATTTATTTTGCCACTCCGTAAACGCAGTGTAGTTTTAGCGCATCAAAATGAATGTACCATTTTTTATAGCCAAAAGAGTTGCATTTAACAACCAGCGGTCTTTTTCCCGCTTTATTATAAGGCTGGCCGCTGCTGCCACCGCCCTTAGTGTAGCGGCCATGATTATTACACTGGCCTTTGTAAACGGGTTTCAGCAAACCGTTAGCAAAAAAGTTTTTAGCTTTTGGGGCCATATAAGGGTACAGCAATACGAGCCCGATAAAGCCATGGTGGCTGAAGAAACACCGCTGCCACAAAATGATACTGTGGTGAAAATTATGCAGAACACCCCCGGTGTTAAGCATTTTCAGGCTTTTGCCACCAAGAGCGCTGTTTTGGAAAAGAACAAAGAAATTGAAGCCATCCTTTTTAAAGGGGTGAGCAGCAATTACGATTACAGCAATCTTAAGCCTTTTATGGTGGAGGGCCGCTGGATAAATTTTGCAGAAGACAGCCTGTACAGCCGTGAAATTATTATTTCGCAACCCATAGCCAATGAGTTGCAGATAAAACTGAACGATGAAATAAACATCCATTTTATTTCTACACAAAAAGGCACCACCAATACCCGCAAACTTAAAGTGTGCGGTATTTACAAAACCGGCATTGAGGAATTTGACAAGCTTTTTGCCCTGGGCGATATTAACCTGCTGCGTAAAATAAATAACTGGAACAATGGCGAAATTGGCGGGTACGAGGTTTTTTTGGATGATTATAACGATATTGAAACCATATCGCCCAAACTTGATGATGCACTGCCGCAGGCATGGATAAGCCGCAGCATTAAACAGATTTACCCCTATATTTTCGACTGGTTGAATATACAGGACGTTAACCGCATTGTAATTTTCATAGTAATGGCCGTGGTTGCCATCATCAACCTTATTACCTGCCTGCTGATACTGGTATTAGAACGTACCCGTATGGTGGGCGTGTTAAAAGCGGTTGGCTCGCCCGACTGGACCATACAGCAGATATTTTTATACCACGGTGCAATCGTTGCGTTTACAGGTATTATTATTGGCTTTGCTGCCGGTATTGGTATTTG
>CAZRDD010000704.1:0-2570 GCA_964598675.1 uncultured Parafilimonas sp. | reverse complement strand
CGGCTGTACTGCTGGTTTTTCAAAAAAAATACTGGGTGGGCGGTGCGCTTACAGCCATTTTTGTAAGCAGTTTAATAGGGCAAAACCACCCGCAGGTAGCCTATTACTTTATACTGGTGGCCATTAGCGCCGGTGTTGCCTACTTGGTAAGCTGGATACGCAATAAAGAATACAAACATATACTGGTTTCACTTACGGTATTAGTAGCAGCAGGCATTGCTGGTGCGGCCGTTAACTTAGTTTCGTTAGCCACTACGCTCGATTTTTCAAAAGCCACCATGCGCAACGGCACCCTTAACCTGGACACTACGGGCAAAGAAACCCGAACATCATCCGGCCTGCCTATTGATTATGCCTTTGGCTGGAGTTTTGGTAAATCAGAAGTATTAACCGTACTGGTGCCCAATATTTATGGCGGCTCGCAGGGCGAACTTGGCGCAGATTCTCACCTGGCCAAAACAGCCGTAGAAAAAGGCGTACCCGACGACCAGGCCGAAAGCCTTGCAAAGGGTTACTCCGCCTACAGCTACTGGGGGGCTTTGCCCTTTACATCCGGCCCCGTGTATTTGGGTGCGGTTATGTGCTTCCTGTTTATTTTTGGGTTGATTTATTTAAAGGGGTTTGATAAATGGTGGATACTGGCCATTTGTATACTGGCGGTAATGATGAGCTGGGGCAGCAACTTCATGGGCTTCAATGAGTTTTTGTTTAACCACCTGCCTTTGTACAATAAATTTCGTGTACCTACCATGACGGTGGTTATACTGCAGTTACTGTTTCCGTTACTGGGTGTATTGGCGTTGCAGCAGTTTTTGTTTAAAGAAACAGATAAAGCCTATGCCTGGAAGAAATTAAAGGTAACAGGCTTTGTAATGGCTGGTATCTTTTTAATTATAGGGTTTTTATACACCAGCTTCGATTATAAATCAGCCAACGATACAAAACAGGTTATACCCCAGTTTACACAAATGGTACAGGGCAACCAGGATGTTGCCAACAGCCTGTATAAAGCGCTTAAAGATGACAGGCAGGCACAGTTTGGGGCCGATATTGTACGCTCGCTGGTGTTTGCGGGCCTGGCTTTTGCATTGTTGTTCCTTGCGGTGAAAAATAAAATTAAGCCAGTGTATGCAGTAGTTGGCCTGGTGCTGCTGGGTGCTGCCGATACAATATCCGAGAGCAGGCGTTATTTTAGTGACGAACGCTTTGCCGACCAGGAAACAATTTCGGCTGAAGCTGAGCAGCCATCGCCCATTGACCTGCAAATAATGCAGGATAGCAGTTTTTACAGGGTGTTAAACCTTACGCGCGATTATTCTCAGGAGGCATATACTTCTTATCACCATAATTCCATTGGCGGCTACAGCCCTGCAAAACTTAGTATTGTGGAAGACCTGCTTACCTACCAGTTACGCGGCGGCAACCAGCTAAATGTGCAGGTGCTTAACATGCTCAATACAAAATATGTTATTGTACCAGGGGCAAAAGGCCAGCCAACTGTGCAGCAAAACCCAGGGGCTTTGGGCAACTGCTGGTTTGTAAAAAGCCTGCAGTTTGTAAAAGGGCCTGCCGAGGCAATGAAGGTGTTGAATAATTTTAACCCTAAGGACACTGCCGTTGTTGAAGAGGCGTTTAAATCAACAATTCCGTTTACACCTGTGTACGATTCAACAGCATCCATAAAACTGATTAAAAACGATAACGACCTTATTAGCTATACCAGCAGCGCAAAAACAAACCAGTTGGCTGTTTTTAGCGAAATATTTTACGACCGTGGCTGGAAGGCTTATGTAGATGATAAAGAACTGCCCATTATAAAAGTGGATTATGCATTAAGGGCGCTGGCCCTGCCTGCTGGCAACCATAACATACGGTTTGAGTTTAAACCGGCATCGTACTACAACAGTTCGGCCATTGCAAACATTGCTTCCGTTTTAATATGGTTAAGTGTTATTGCTGCTATTGTTGTAACCTATAAAAAGAAACCGGAAAACAATACCAAAGCCATTTAACAACAGGGCCTGCTGATGAAAATAGTAATTACAGATGGTTATGCACTTAACCCCGGCGACCTTGACTGGAGCAGTATTGAGGCTTTTGGCGATGTAACGGTTTACGACAGAACACCTGCAAACCTTGTGGCTGAAAGATGCCAGGGGGCAGATGTGGTGCTTACCAATAAAACGCCCATTACAAAGGAAACCATTTCTGCCCTTACCGGCACCAAATTAATAAGTGTGCTGGCTACAGGGTATAATATTGTAGATACGGCAGCCGCACGTTTACAAAACCTTACAGTCTGTAATGTGCCTGGCTATAGTACGCCAGGGGTGGCACAGCATACCATTGCCCTTTTGCTGGAGTTGACTAACCATACCGGCCTGCACGCCACCTCGGTAGCGCAGGGCGAGTGGGTAACCAGTAAAGACTGGAGTTACAGCAAAGCACCTGTACTGGAGCTTGCCGGTAAAACCTTTGGCCTGGTTGGCTTTGGCAATATAGGCAGGCAAACGGCCCTTATTGCTGCGGCCCTTGGCATGAAGATTATATACCATACCCCCACCCGCAAG
>CAZRDD010000703.1:0-2592 GCA_964598675.1 uncultured Parafilimonas sp. | reverse complement strand
GTTTGCGGCTAAGGCCATAGTGTTCAATATAGTTAACTGTTTCCAGCAATATGATACCAATAGCCGCTGCCACCAGGTAATACAGGCATATCATCCAGCCAAACAAAACAGCTATGGTGGTTATAAACAAAACTTCAAGCAGTATTACCTGTATCATCTCATTATAAATACTTATTACTGGCTTGCCTTTTTTATGGGCATCGCTCGCGGCTATGTGCCAGGCACTAACATAACCAAATATAATTGACCGGCAGTAAAACAAGTAAACAGGCTCCCATAACCGCGCGCTGCTGGGGTCCTGCCGTGTGCTTACATTTTTGTGATGCCCTTTATTATGTTCAATAAAAAAGTGCATGTACAAACTGGTAAGCAGGTTTGCCTTTGCCAATAATTGTTCAAAGCGGTTTACCCTGTGGCCAAGCTCGTGGCCAACATTAATACCAAACGTACCGCACAGCATACCCATGGTAACTACCCTGCTAATAATATCGGCACGGCTTAATAAACTGTTGCGCATGCTTAGCAAAAAAATAACCACCGCTGCATACTGGGCAAGCACAATTATGTATAAAATATAATCGTAGGTTTTGTCGTTTTTGGCCAGTGCCTCTTCTGCCGCCTGCATATTGTTTTGGTCAGGTTTTAAAACAAGCTCTGCAAGTGGTATCATAACCCAGGCATACAGTACGGTTAACCAGCACCAAATACCAGTTTGCATAAAAGCCAGCATGGCGAACACATAAAAAATGAGCGGGGAGTAATATTTAAACGACCTGGCAAGCATGTATAAATGTACAAATTATTTAATGGTATAATTAGCAGTTGTCCATTAAACTTAGGCATACTACTTGGGTCAACATAAAAAACGGTTGTATGGTTTTAAAACAGGTTAAAAACCAGCATTTGTTGTGGCGTTGCAGTTTTGGTGCAAGTGTTAAGGATTTGCCCATGCTGGCAACTGCCAATCCCCTGGATTGGTATAAGGATATAGAGAAAAAGTCTGCGGGGGAGCCTGTGTACCTTGATGTTGTTTCCAACGAAGCAAAAACTTTGCTGATGGAGCTTAAAAACAAGGGTGGTATTCAAAATATGAAGGATAGTGTTTCTGCTGCCGAAAAAAAGCAACTGCGCATGCAAAGCCAGCAGGATTTAAAAACACTTAGCCTTACCTGGTTAGATACCATGGTAAATACAGATGCACAACTGCGCGAGAAAATGGCTTTTTTCTGGCATGGGCATTTTGCCAGCAGGGTAATAAATATATACTATCAGCAGTTGCTGTTGCAATCAATAAGGGTAAATGCACTTGGCAGTTTTGGTAACCTGCTTAAAGCCGTAAGCAAAAGCGCCTGCATGCTGCAATTTTTAAACAACCAGCAAAACAGGAAGGAACACCCTAACGAAAATTTTGCCCGCGAGGTAATGGAACTTTTTACCCTTGGCCGTGGCAATTACACAGAGGAAGATGTAAAGGAGGCCGCCCGTGCGTTTACCGGCTGGGGTTTTGATGCAGAAGGCAATTTTACCCCAAGGCCGTTTTGGCACGATAACGGCAGCAAAACCTTTTTGGGGCGTACCGGTAATTTTACCGGGGATGATATACTTGATATTTTGCTTGAGCAAAAACAAACAGCCCTGTACATTACCCAAAAAATTTACCGCTATTTTGTAAACGATCAACCCGACAGCAACCATATAAACTGGCTGGCCGACAGGTTTTACCAAAGCAATTATAATATTGGTGGTTTGATGCGGGATATATTTACTGCCGATTGGTTTTACGGGGAACGTAATATTGGACAGCGCATAAAATCGCCGGTGGAGCTGATTGCAGGCATCAGGCGTATGCTGCCCATGACCATTCAAAATACAGAAATACAGTTATTGTACCAGCGGGTATTAGGGCAGCAATTGTTTTATCCGCCCAATGTGGCAGGGTGGCCGGGGGGCAAATCGTGGATTGACAGTTCCTCATTGATGGCCCGTTTGCGTTTGCCACAGTTAATTAACGATAATGCAGTTTTTGCCATTAAGCCTAAAGCTGATGACGATGTGCAGATGGGGATGATGGAAAGGTTTAAGGCTGCCGCAGCAGCAGGTGATAAAGGCGCGTTTCAAATGAATGCCGCAGTTAACTGGCCTGCTTATACAAATGCGTTTACCCATTTGCCAAAGGAGCAGTTGTACAATGGTATTGAACGGGTGTTGCTGCAAACCAAGCCGGCTTCAGTAAAAGTCGCGCAGGTACAACGCATAACAGACAATACCAGCCGGGAGTACTATATAAAAACAACAACAATAGCGTTGATGAGCACACCTGAATACCAGTTGTGCTGATACTTTTGCGTGATGCAGATTTTTTAACAGGCCATCAATTGCAGTAATTGTGTAAATGGTGGGCTTAGATATACGGAGGAAACATTATGCTTATTAAACGGCGTAGTTTTTTGCAAACGGGCGCGCTTGCCGCAGCCACCATGCTGATGCCTGAGTTTTTAAAAGCATTTGAGCGAAAACCGTTGGCCCTGGTTCCGCAGGGCAACAAGGTAGTGGTGGTGCTGCAATTTAGCGGGGGTAATGATGGGCTTAATA
>CAZRDD010000702.1:0-2595 GCA_964598675.1 uncultured Parafilimonas sp. | reverse complement strand
TGCCACGTTTAACCTCAAACATATCTCCAACAGAAATAATGGTGCGTTTCCGCTGGCGGGCAGTGTAAGTGATGCATTTGCCAACCCTTACCAGGTTAACCAGGATGCCACCACCACACTGGTGGATAATACTTTAAACACTTCGCTGTCGTTAAACTACAGCGGCCGCGGTGTTAACTTTAGCTCGCAAACGGCCTACCAGTCAAACTACCGTTATTACACCACGCCAATTGATGGAGACTTCTCTCCCCTCGATATTGTTTCCATCATCAACAATTATGGCCGCAAGTGGAACAATGTAAAAGTAGTTACGCAGGAGTTAAGGTTTTCTTCTCCCGCATCATCTGCATCCGCCCTTAAATGGACGGCAGGCACTTACCTGTTTTACCAGAACACGCCCAACAAACAGGCTACCCATTTTGGTAAATATGCCAGCTATGTAGGCTCGCCAGACAGTAACTATGCGGTAATAAGCACCTCTACAGCAAAATCGTTTGGCGCTGCATTTTTTGCACAGGCTACGTACGGCCTCAACAAAAAAACCAATGTTATTGCAGGCCTCCGCTACGATTATCAGCATACCAAAGAAGATGTTTTGGGCGAGTACCAGCCAGATGCATCGCCGGTACCGGTTTTTCAAACCAGGCCCGATACTTCGGCTACGGCTTCTTATGGGGCATTCTCCCCAATGGTGGGCCTTGCTTTTCGTGCCACAACAAGTACCAACCTGTTTGCCACCTATACACGCGGTTACAGAACGGGCGGCCTTACACAGCTTGCTGCCGACCCAAGCACTCCCCCATTATATGCCTACAAACCTGAATACAGCAACAATTTTGAAGTGGGCATAAAAAACACTTTTTTAAACAGCCGTCTGCGTGTAAATGTATCGGTGTTCTACACCACCATTACCAATGCACAGGTGCCAACACTTATATTGCCCGATGCTATTACGATTACCAAAAATGCGGGTGGCCTTACCAGCAAAGGATTTGATGCAGAGCTTGCCGCCACACCAGCTAAAGGGCTTGAGTTAACCTACAACTTTGGTTATACCCATGCACGTTATACCACACTTAAAGTAGGTGCAAACGGGCAGGAAACAGACCTTGCGGGTGCACACCAAATATTTACGCCCGATGTTACTTCGCTGTTTGCTGCACAATACTCATTGCTGCTTAGCAACCGCTATAACGTTAAACTGGTTGCCAGGGGCGAATGGCAGTATTTAGGCACCACTCATTTTAACCTTGCCAACACCATTAGCCAGGGCGCTTACAGCCTGCTTAACGCAAAATTTGGCGTAACAACCAGGTATTTTGATGTAATGCTTTGGGCAAGAAATATAAGCGATGTTAAATACCTGTCTTACGCATACGATTTTGGCGCAGCCCACCTTGGCAACCCCAAAACGTATGGCGCTACTGTAAGGGTTAAGTTTTAATACAAGCCGGTTTAATACAATAAAAACTGAAGTGCGTACAACCGCTGGACAGTGTAACAAAAATCAGCTGAACACAACCGCTAAAAAATAAGAGGCCGTAAACCAGTTAAAGCAGGCAGCAATGCATGCAATGGTTTATGGCCTTTTGTATTGCATGAATGGTGGTAAATAGCCTGCAACCTGCATCAACAGGTTATCGGGTGCTCAACAGCTTTATTTCAGGCACCCATCTTGCAATTGTTTAGTTATATTTACAGCAACAAGTGGTGTGTTTAACCGCACCGTGTTATGTAAACCGCCTGCCATATATGTTTAAAAAAATATTCTTCCACAGCATTACTGCCGGGGCATTATCAGCCGTTAGCTGTTATGTGTACAACCGCATTTATTATTTTTCCACCGGCGACGATTTTTCAAAGGTGGTTAACATCGGCTCGTTGCTGGCGCTTAACATTGCAGCCTGCCTGCTGGCAGGGGTTGGTTTCTGGGTACTTACCACGCTCCGCAAAAACCACGGGGAAATTTATTTTAATTTTTCGTTTTTCGTATTATCGTTTGCAAGTGTAATCATCCCCATTTCAATACAGCTTCCGCAGGAGATTAAAGACCCGCAAATATTTCCAGGCCTGGCGGTACCCATGCATTTTTTTCCGGCACTGGCATGGTTTACTGTAAAGCCATTTTTCACAAAAAAAGACTGACGTACTCATCGTACCACCTGTTTACCCAATTTTAAAACTATTGTTTATGCTATATAAAAAATCCTTCGCGCTGCTTTGCTGCATTGCCGTTACGGCAACTTCGTTTGCCCTGCTCTCTTTCAAAAATCATCGTAAAGCCTCTTTCGATACCGTTAAAGTAACCGGTGGCGTTGTTGCGGGTACCATAAATACGGGCGGCGACATTCATATTTTTAAAGGCATCCCTTTTGCAGCCCCCCCTGTAGGCAACCTGCGCTGGAAGGAGCCACAGCCTGTTACCCCCTGGGGCGGTGTTAAGCAATGTGTTGCTTTTAGCGCCAGCCCGGTGCAGGGCAGCCCGGTACCTTTTGGCCCGTGGTCTGAAGAGTACCTGATACCGAAGGAACCCATTGGGGAAGAGTGCCTGTACCTGAACGTTTGGACAGGCGCACAAAGCCCGGCAGCTAAAAA
>CAZRDD010000701.1:0-2606 GCA_964598675.1 uncultured Parafilimonas sp. | reverse complement strand
ATATTGCTTACCGAAGAACAGTACCACATAACCACCGGTTTGCGCACCAGGGAGTTTTTGCAGTACTGGTTTACCCGCTACGGCATAAGCAGCAACAACCTTGCCGGTACCGAGCAGCACATTATACACCAGGTAATGGCCCGCATACCGCACGAAGCCCCCGTTATGCCCGGCGTGCCTTATATTTTTAATTTTTTTAGCCAGCGCGGCTTTAAAATAGGCATTGCCAGCACCAGCCCACCACAGCTTATTGAGCTGGTTACCAACCTTATAGGTATTAAACCCTACATACAGCAGTATACCAGTGCGCAGCACTTAGCCTACGCCAAACCGCACCCCGAAGTGTACCTTAACTGCGCCGCCCTGCTGGGCAGCGACCCCTTACAGTGTATTTGCTTTGAAGACTCGTTTAACGGCATGATTGCCGTTAAAGCCGCCCGCATGAAGGCCGTTGTATGACCCCACCACAGCCAGCAAAAGCAAGACCGCTGGGCCGCTGCCGACCTTAGGCTATCCTCCTTAGTAAATTTTGGCGAGCTGCATTTAAACCTGCTGGCACAGGGTAATTAACATACCCACTACCAGCCCTTTGTTATTTTGGTACCCGGCAGCAGTGGTGCTATGTGGCTGCCGTTGCGTCGCACAATTGTACGGTTATAACATTATTTGCCAAATACAAGCGGGGTGAGAATGGTGGCTGCGGTTTTTTATGGGAGACTTTAGTATGGCTGTTATAACAACTTTTCAGCGCCGCTAAAGCTAAACGCTAAGAAGGCGTACAAACTTTTTATTCACACTCAACTCTCTAAAGAGCCACGGACTTCCTTAGCCAAAGTTGCCGTTGAGAGGCCATATCATTTCGCATGTAAAGTAACACTTTTGTTAAAGTACGTGTCGAAAATAACAATACTACTCGGGTATAAGAAGCCTTTTGAAAATATAAGTTCATCTACTGATATAACATCAGACATCTGTTCGTTTGAGAAAAATTCAATTACAACAGTGCCGTCATCTTTAACAGTAGAAATAATTTTACCATCTATTGAGCCAGTATAGTTTACAGTGTCGTTAAAAAAAGAAATAAACCTCTGCTCCGTATTAAATATGCTGTCCTTAGCACTATTTCTCTCATAAAGTGTACTAAGATAGTAAATCTGCTTATCAATTGAATCGTATCTTACATAACCAGTTATACCCGTTGTATCTTCACTAAATGTCAGTGCATTATACTTTTTATTTTTAATAATTGTAAGCTCCTTACTTAGTATAAAATAAAAGGTATATTTTCTGGGCAGTCCCTTCATGTTAATTGTTTCATACGAATACAATTTGCTAACACTGGGCATTCCCTGTGCATGTAGCTGTTTTATCAGCATAACCGCAACTGCTATCATTGCCAATTTTTGTATCATATTTATCCTTTTATATCGTCTCAGCTATTCTACGCGCAAGCATTAGCGACACTTTGGATGATTTATAAAAGCCACACTTTTATCTGGCGCTTGTTGCAATAGAGCATACACACTTTTTATTTTCGAAGAAGACTTAAACGACCCGAACTCCATTAGACCGTTAATTTTTAATAAAACCTTCAATCAGTATTTTTCTTTCAATGAATTGCAAATAGTTATTAACCTCTTGATTAAATTTTGTCATTAAAGACGCGTAAGTGATTACAAAAAATAATAAGGTAAAGAATACTAGTTTTATATCCATAGTAGCCAATCCTTTAAAAAAACCTATAGTTGCGATGATATAAAAAAAAAGAAGAATCATTAACCCTGTTCCCAATGGCTTAATCACAATCCTTACTTTTGTTCTATCAGGATTTTTTTCTGTAGCCATTACTCTTCCCCTCAACACTGGCAGTAAACTAGTCCGTCCCAACGTTAAGGCATATCTCGCCCTTATCACTAAAAAAAAATCTCCGGTAATCTCTCCTTCAAAAATCTGATTGTCAACAATTTTATCAAAGCTAACATTCCAATCTTTTCTAAAAGTGTTTTGTTGGATTCTTGTCAAAATTTTCGATTTGCTGATATCTGTATCGTAGGTCAATCTCAAAAAAGGAAAAATTCTCATAATTTTTAATAATTAAAGAAGTTTTTTAATTTCATGTTTGTTCATTAACTCTGCTCTCCAAGGTGTTAAACAAAGCGTAACTTTGCAGATTTTATAAAAGCCAAACTTTTGTCTGGCGCTTGTTGCAATATAGCATACACACTTTTTATTTTTGAAGAAGACTTAAACAAGCAGGGGCTGCTTAAGTAAACACATTTTTCAAAACAACAATTAAATAATCAATATAAATCTTAGATGTTGTAGCAAGCAAACTCATATAAAAGAAAGCATGTTTTTTCATACTTTCCCCATGTTCTTCTGGGTGGATGATTTGGTAAGTCTCGCTGTCCAGCGTTATTATATTGGTTAGATAAGGCGTTCCTCTTTCATAATTCCTTTCAGAATCGATAGCACAATAACCTAACATAGGGAAGCATGGCGGATAGAAAAAGGGGTTGCCGAGCATGCCCAGGCTTAATATTGATGCGTTATTTTTGTGGTAGTAATTTAAAACATCTTCATTTTTGTTAAATGAAGGCGCAATC
>CAZRDD010000700.1:0-2607 GCA_964598675.1 uncultured Parafilimonas sp. | reverse complement strand
ATGCCGAATTTGCACTTGAGAGCTACGAGTTTAATGTGATTGATTACTTACTGAAGCCCATTTCGTTTGAGCGGTTTTTAAAAACCATTAATAAAATAAAAGAAGGCCGGTTATTTGACAAAATTGCAAAAGAAGCACCCGGCACAACATCAACCCATATTTTTATAAAAGCAAACAACAAATTTTTTAAAATCAATTTTGCTGAAATAATCTACATACAAAGCATGAGGGATTATCTAAAAATTCACACGGCAGAGTATAACCTGGTAACCCATCAAACCCTTAACGATATGGAAAGCCTTTTGCCAGCGCGGCAATTTATAAGGGTACATAAATCGTATATTGTTTCAGTAGCTTTTATAAAAAGTATTTATGGCAATAGCATTGAGGCAGATAAAATAACCATACCAATTGGTGCCAGTTACAAAGAAAATGTAATGATGCTTGTTGAAAAAGGCCGGTAACAACAAGTTTTACCACTAAAAGGTGGCCCATTTACAAAAAAACTTCAAAAAAATAAATTATTTATTTTGAAAAACTAAATTAATTAGTATTTTGCGTACTAAATCAATTAGTTATGAGTTTTGCCGGAAAAAACATGCGGTATTTGCGCAAATTGCGCGGGTGGACGCAGGAAGAATTTGCCAATAAACTTAAAATAAAACGCTCCTTAATAGGTGCCTACGAGGAAGAAAGGGCCGAGCCGCGCCTTGAGGTGCTTGAAAATATGTGCAGCATTTTTAAGCTGAGCCTTGATGAGCTTTTGCTGAAAGACCTTACTGCCACAAAAACAAGCGGCTCGTATTTAGACAAGCGCAGGCAAATGAAAATGGCTGCTGCCACCCAGGAAATTCAGTTTGTGCCGGTGAAAGCTGCCGCTGGTTACCTGGCCGGCTATGCCGACCCTGAATTTATTGATGAGCTTAACACCTTTACCTTGCCCATGCTGGCACCTGGCCAGTACCGCGCTTTTGAAATTGTGGGCGATAGTATGCTGCCAACACCAAGTGGCAGTGTAATTGTAGGCGAAAAGGTAGAGGCTATTGAAGAACTTAAAGCCAACAACACGTACATAGTTGTATCTAAAGGCGAGGGCATTGTATATAAAAG
The DNA here is from genome assembly GCA_964598675.1 of uncultured Parafilimonas sp. Taxonomy (GTDB): domain Bacteria; phylum Bacteroidota; class Bacteroidia; order Chitinophagales; family Chitinophagaceae; genus JABDFW01. The sequence goes on along the minus strand of CAZRDD010000700.1, from coordinate 1,497 downwards.
GGTAATGAAAAACAACAGGTTAAAAAACAAATTTACCCTGGTAAGCGATAACCCTGTTTACGAGCCATACAATGTAAATGCCGAAGATATTATTGAGCTTTGGAAGGCACAAATGGTTATTACAAAGGCTAACACACAGCAGCGCTGGGATGTTAACCAGCTTGCCGGCCTGGTAAACAACCTGCAGGAGCAGGTTAGCACGCTTAAAAAGAAGATGAATTAGGCACTTAGCAATCTATAAAAAAGTTACAAAGCGGGTGGTTATTTATACATGCCGCAATACCACATGTATGCTGTGCTAAACCAGCCGTGCATATTGTGCTGTAAGTGGCTGTTGTTTTCTTTTGTATTAACATTAAGCCCCTGTAGCTAACTGGTGTAAGTTTAAAACTTTAGAGTAAGCCCGAATCGGCAAAGCTAAAATAGCCCTCATCGCTAACTATTATATGGTCTAACAGCGATATATCCAGTAAGCGGGCAGCTTCCTTAATTTTTTGGGTGAGCTCCTGGTCGGCACGGCTGGGGTTGGTATTGCCGCTTGGGTGGTTATGGCATAGCACTAGCCGGGTGGCATCGTGCTCAATAGCTTTCTTCAAAATTACACGCGGGTCGGCAACGGTGCCTGTTAAGCCCCCTTCGCTTATTACTGCAGAATGAATTATTTTGTTGGCATTGTTAAGGTACAATACCATAAATATTTCGCGCTGGCGGTATTGCAGTTGCGCCCGCAGGTATTGCGCAATGTCGTTGCTTTTCATTATTACATCTTTCTTCCTGTCGGCAGAATCGCGCCTTATTCCAAACTCAAGCGCAGCGGCAATGGTTACTGCTTTTGCCTCACCAATACCTTTTACTTTTAATTTAAGTATTTCTTTTACGCTTAGTTTACCCAGTTTTTGCAAATCGTTATTAACGGCCGCCAGCAGTTCCTTTGCTACACCCACCGCACTTTTCTCCTTTGTGCCATTGTTTATAAGTATGGCCAGCAGCTCGGCATTGCTTAATGCAGTGTACCCTTTTTGTAACAATTTTTCTCTTGGCCGGTCGTCCTCTGCCCAGTTTTTTATAGATGTATTAAGCATTATGCAAAAATTAAGGTTCCCCAAAATACATATTCCTGCGCTAATATCTATCTTCGCCGCTTATCGTAAAATTATATGGGCCCCTCAGTAAAAATATTTTCCGGTACAGGTTCCCTTGAACTGGCAGAAAAAATAGCAAAAAGGTTTGGCGCTTCTTTAGGAAGGGTCAATATTCAAAAATTCAGCGATGGCGAGTTTCAGCCCGTATTTCTTGAAAGCATACGCGGCGACTATGTTTTTTTAGTGCAAAGCACCTTTGCGCCTATGGACAACCTGATGGAGTTGCTGCTGATGATTGATGCAGCCAAAAGGGCAAGCGCTTACAAAATTATTGCGGTTATACCCTATTATGGCTTTGCCAGGCAGGACAGGAAGGATAAACCACGTGTGGCAATCGGCTCGAAACTGGTGGCTA
>CAZRDD010000699.1:0-2612 GCA_964598675.1 uncultured Parafilimonas sp. | reverse complement strand
TACATGGCAGGCACACCAGCCAAAATACGCAAGAGGGTTGGCATAAACAATGGCAGTGCAACACTGTACCCCAACCCCGCCAGCGATGCAGCGCACCTGCAGCTAAGCGGCTTCAGCGGCGGTGTGGCAGCCACCATTACCGACCTTACCGGCAAGCTGGTATGGCAGCAGGATAAGCTTACCAATGGCAGTTACACGCTGCCGTTAAGCAACCTTGCATCGGGCGTGTACATCGTAACGGTAAAAGACATAACAGGCACCATCACCATTAAACTGGTTAAAGCCAAATAACCAGCCCCGTATACTGTAAAGGGCGGCCCAGCGGGCCGCCCTTTTTGTTTTAAGCATGTTGTTTGAAGATTATAGTTTGTGGTTTGTAGTTTGTGGTTTGTAGTTGATGGAAGCACGAGGAAAAAGGCAATCAGAAAATTTGAAAATTAGGCAATTTGAAAATTTGAAAATGGACCACTGATTTATGTGATTTTTCTGATGGCGCTGATAGAAAATGCACGATGTTAAAACCCCGTAGGGGTGGCATGTTAGTAGCGGCAGCGGCAAACAACATCCACTTATTCACAAAGCCCCGTAGGGGCGACATGTTTAGTTTTTATTTTGCGGATTGTAGTGTTAGAAGCACGAAGAAAACAGCCAGCCACATAAACCAACGCAACTAACAAAAAGAACAAGCTCACAAGCCGACTTGAAACGGGAGTTTAGGGATGGATGAAACTGCGTAACTATCAGCAGCTTGAGCATGAATGTGTTGATACCGACGTATCACGCAAGAGGCTACAAAGTAAAAAAGTACGTTGTTACGCTGCTATACGTAGGCTGCGCCTACGGATGCTAATAGATAGCCGCCTCCGGCGGCAGATTACCCCGCCAGAGGCGGGTTTTAAAAGAACATCCGTAGCTTCAAGCTACGGATAGCAGCGGCACAGCTCGATTTGAAAACGGACCGCTGATTTAAGTGATTAATATGATTGTACTGAAGCGCAAAGACAAACAGAATTAACCAAAACAACCATTTAGATAAACAAACGCAACTAACAAACAATGTAAGCCCAGAAGCCGACTTGAAACGGGAGTTTAGGCTCCGATGAAACTGCGTAACTACCAGTAGCCCGAATACAAACCTGTTAATACCAACGTATCACGCAACAGGATAAAAAACAAAGCTTGCGAAGCGAAGTAACAGGAGGCGCTGGCCCGGCAAAGCGGCGGAGCTTCGCGTTTGCCTTGAACTTTTTTGTTACTTTTTTCTTTCAAGAGAAAAAAGTAAATACACGGCAGGCGCAGCCGGAAAGCGGCGGTAGGAGGTTCTTAGAAGCAGGGAAAATCAAACAAAAAACCCGGTTAAGAATAACCGGGTTGTATTTTAATGCACAAAGAGAAAAAGATCGTTATAATAAAACCATTAATGGCCCTTATTGTTTACAGTGGTGGCGCAATGTGCTTCAATAGCCGTTGCTGGTATAAAAGTAGTTATTGTGCATTGGCCGCAACGGGGATTTTTCACATACCCGCCGGTGTTATTCCCCCATCAGCCGGAACAATACGGGAAAGTTGTTGGCGCTTTCCAGCCCGTCAAACCATTCAATGCGCAGCGGTGTGTACTCCAGCGCATCAAGCGGCTGTGCCAGCAGGGCTTTGTAATCGTCAATGGCGGGGCTGCCTTCTTCCAAAACAAGCATGTTGGGGTTGCTGGTATCGGGCCTGCCATAGTCTTTAAACAGCGCCTCGGTAAGCTTGCGCCCGGCAGCCATACAGGCCTGTATTTTAAGGGCAATACTGGTAAGTTCATACTTTAATCTTACCGGGGCTTTAAGGGTTAAAATGGCCTGTAATTCGGCCTCTAACTGCATACCTTCCTGCAAAGTGAAGTTGATTGTTTTCATGTTTATGTAAGTGTTACTGATTTTAAAGTGCCGCCATCGTTTACCCACAGTTTAACGGTGCCGGTGGCAGTGTTTTTATACACCTGGTAAGTACCGGCAGCAATGTTTGATGTTGAAGGGTCTGTGCTTAACGATTTCCATCCGTGCTGTACAGTTGTTAATGTGCCTGTATCGCTAAGCGTAGTTACTGCGGTTACAGTACCTGCGTTTATTTGTGAGGAAAATACCAGGTTGGCTGTAACAGGGTTACCGGCGGCGGGTTGTACCTCCTGTATAAATGTGGCGGTTTGAGAAGCAAGTGAAGTAGTGTTCCATGCCTGGCCGGAGAATTTTATTCTTGGTGAGTATTGCACCTGTGCGCCAGAAGTTGCCGCAGTATTGTTTTGAATAGTAAATCCGTCTGTGCTGGTTGCTGCTATGGCAGCGCGGTTTGAGGTAATGCCGGTTGATGCGGTGATGTTTGCATTAGAGGCTAAAGTACCGTTAGTAACAATATTACCACTAAAGAAGCTGTTGCCCGATGCAACATATAAAGCATAAGTATTGGTTATTGTAACGTTAGTGCTTGCTACAGGTGCTGACTGTATGTAAAGCGTTGCAGTGTTCGTATATGTTGTAGCGTTTGATGCTGTCAGCGTTGGTGTGCCAACTGTGTTGACCATAGCTGTTGCAACTGTACCCGATGAAGCTGTACCTGTTATGCTTGTTCCATCT